>JBOHQZ010000892.1:0-3113 GCA_050732275.1 bacterium | reverse complement strand
GAGCCGGCAGTTTTTGAAGACAACGGCGGCAACATCTGGCTTTTCTGGAGCTCTCGGCGCACCGGCACGTGGAAAATTTGGTACAATCAATTTGACGCGGCGACTCATGAGTGGGGACGCGCCAAGACTTTGACGAGCGCGCTGTTTGCCGATCGTGAGTCGGCTGCGGTGTTTGATCGGGACGGTGAAAAAATTTGGGTGTTCTGGAGCCGAAAAAAAAGCGATGGCCGGTGGGATATTTTTTATCGAATGACGACGAACTTCGACTTTAATAGCCATCCCAATATCGCGGCGGAATCCGGTGACTCCACCTGGACAGACGTGACGTCGCTTTCACCGACACCGGCAAATTATGACAATAAGGAACCATCCGCCATATTGCTTGGCGCTAACAATGTCGAGCTTTACTTCAGCTCCAATCGCACGGATGGTTGGAACATTTGGTCCAAAACCCTTACGCCGGCCACGCCAGGAAGTGACGCGCAAATCACCTCCGGCCAATTTACGCAGAGAGCGCCGGCCGTTCTAAAAATCGACAACCAAACGACGCGGCTCTGGCTGCGCAGCAACGAAAGCCAAATTTACACCAGCTCGTTATATCCTTTGGCTAAAACGATGGATTCGCGCTATTCCGGCTCGACGACAGTGGATACGCGCAATCCGGCGAAAATCAGCCGCCGCCGTAATCTGCAGGATGTGCAGCATTATTCGTATGACACGGGCAAGCAAGACATGAATTGGTACGCGCGCGACACGGTGGGAATTTACCTGACGCCGGATACCGAGGACGAAACCTTCGTCGTTCGCAAGCAGGCGCAGATTCAGAATGTCTTGCAGCGGTTTTTGCCCATTCAAATTCGCGCCGTATTTATCCTCCAACAGGTTTACAACGAGCTGGTTTATACCTACGACCGTCCGGAAGTCACGCCGCAAAAATTGATCGGCGAGCAGATGATTGATACGATTCTGAGTGAAGTTTATCGCGGCTTGGAAGACAGTTCTCAGGACCGCGTCAATTTTCGCTTTTTGCGAAGCTGGCAAGCCGAACCGTCGCCGGGTCAACTCAACGACGCCGCATTTCGTCTATTTCTCAACCGCGTTGCTGAAGGAGAATAAACCATGTCTGAGATGATGATTAAGGGAATTTATCGCGATCGGCTTCTGGATGCCGCCGGCCGCGAGCTTTTTGATTCCGGCTGGCGAAATAATTTGATCGTGATGAATTGCCGCAAATTGTTAGCGGGATTCATGAAAAACGACACGGCGCTTGGCATTCGCTCGCTGCAAGTCGGCCGGGGCGATCCCGCCTGGGATGTTACCCCGCCAGCGGCGCCGGATCCGGTGACGACTACGCAATTGGTCGATGCCAGTCCGTTTGCGATATTGCACACTGACTTGACTTTGCAATACCTGGATGCAAGCGATCAGATCGTTGCCGGGCCGACCAACCGTATTGAAATTGTCGCCACGCTTGGAAACAACCAACCGCCTGTGGCACCGCCGGCAACAGTTTTCCCGCTGCGAGAATTCGGTTTATTCGGCGAGCTGAACGGCACGACTTTTATGATTGATTACATCCGCCATCCTTTAATTGAAAAAGATGTTGCAGTCACACTCGAACGCCGCGTGCGCTTGATTTTCTAGATATGGACGAAAACCATCATGGGCAATTTTTCCAAAGATCCACAAACGGCTGTGCAAGAGGCGCTGACCAAGGGCTACAGCCAGGTGCTTTTCCAACAAGGCAAGCCGGTGCTCGATCGCGAGCTGAACTTGCTCGGTGATCTGGCGAGCCCCCAACGTCTGGCGGAGCATCATATCGGCAACGGCGTGCCGGCCGGCAGCAACGGCTTTCGCCTCAGCGGCCTGAATGTCGCTGCCAGTGATTTTACCATCGAAGCCGGGCGTTGCCTCGTGGCCGGGCAGGAAGTGGTGCTCGCCGCCAACACCACTTATAAAACGCAACCGCACCCCGAGCACGTTGCGCCGTTTCCCGGCGGCACGAGCAACGTGTATCTGCGCGTCTTTCGCAGCGAAGTGACCGGCGCGCAAGATACGGATTTGAACAACACCGGCGCCGGTGACGTCGGCTTTGAGACCGCGGTGCGCGAGAAGGTGGAGTGGGAAGTGCTGGTGACGGCGCTTACGATCACCACGCCGGATCATTTTCTGTTGGCAACGATCAACACCACAACCAACACGGTGCGAGATTTCCGGCGGAACTTGACGGTGGCGGCGATACAGGATGAAATCGCGCTCGCACGCGGCAACACCAATCAGTTGAATGACCGGCTTAATGTGAGTTTGGCGGCGGATGGCACGCTGAAACCTAATGTCGTTGGCAATGCTCAGCTTGCGGATGGCGCGATTACACAACCCAAGGTGGCTCCAGGCACGATTTCGCTAAAAGAAATGAAGGCGACGGTTGCTGCCGAAGGAACGACGGGAACGATTGCGGCAAATGGTTCCGCCATCATACCCATTCCTCCGATCCCTATTTTTCCGGCGGCATTGCCGGCGGGCTTTTATACGCTCAACGTTTCCATTGTCAACCAACCGGCGTTGAACACGACCTTTCGTGTTTCCTGGCAAGAAGAATTTGTGGTGTCTCGATTCAATCTAGGAAACCTTCCAATCACAACCGTGGGCCGCCAATGGCGCATCACCAATCTTACTGCCGTTCCGGTAAATGTCGCTTTCAAGATTTACCGCATCGATGAAACTTAAATCTGATTTCCGCGAGAGCAAGCCATGAGAACATTTGTGACGTTTGACAAAAAAGGCAATATCCTGTCGACCTGCCGGCTGGCGTTCGTGCCGGAGGAAATCGAGAAGCCTTATCTCAAATTAACCGAGGGAGAATCCGTCATGGAGATCGAGCCGGCAGGAGAGTTTGCCGAGCTATCATGTGCTGAGATTCATGAGCATTACAAGATCGATTTGAAGAAGAAAACGCTTATTCGCAAAAAGGAAAAGCCGCAGTAATGAGAAACGGAGAAAATCATGGGCAATTTTTCACGCGATCCCAAAGCGCGATTAGCCGATTCGGTGGCGAAGCACTACGTCGGCGTGCGCCTGCAGCAAGGTGTGCCGATTGTTGATGCGGATTGGAA
>JBOHQZ010000891.1:0-3124 GCA_050732275.1 bacterium | reverse complement strand
CCTATAAACATAACGAAGCTGATAAATTGATTCCGCGACCGGCGCCGCTTTTCGACCAACTCTATTATCGCTGGCTTTTGCTCAAATCATTTTTTGCGCCGTCCCGCAAGGCGTTGTCAACTCGTATTTTTTCAATACCTGCCCACAAGGAAAAAATACTTTATGTCAGGCCGCCGCTTTCCCCCGCTCACGCCTGACGAAGTGCGTGATATCCTCCGAGCAAAAGGCTTCATTTTAGATCGCATACGTGGTGCGCATGAACAATGGCGGGCCATTATCAAAGACCAGCCGCGCGTAGTAACTGTTGATGCGCATTACAAAACTTTCGATCAAAGTTTGATCAAGCGCATGATTTCCCAATCCGGGCTTACTTGAGAAGAATTTTATTCTGCCACCAAAAGAACAGCGAAGAAAATCATTTGATCACGAATGGCCTTGATTCTCTTAAAAAACTCCTTGCTGGTCACGATGAATCCCAGCCGCGAGGTTTTTCGCGGTGACCTGCTCGTTCGGGATGGTCGTATCGCCAGCATTAAAAGAGCGAACGACAGCCGCTTTGACGGCGAGGCAGAAGACGATCAACAGGCCGACCGTACGATCGTCGCCAGGCGTTGGGCGATTTTGCCGGGATTCATCCAAACGCATATTCATCTCTGCCAGACACTGTTTCGAAATCAAGCCGAAGATTTGCCGCTGCTGGATTGGCTCAGAAAAAAAATCTGGCCATTTGAAGCCGCGCACAACGCTGTTTCGATGCGAATATCCGCGCGGCTCGGCATCGCCGAGCTGATCGCCGGCGGCACGACAACCATTCTCGACATGGGCAGCGTGCATCACTATGACGAGGTATTTGACGAGCTGCAAAAGTGGGGCATGCGCGCGGTGGGCGGTAAGTGCATGATGGATGTTGGCGACGGCGTTCCGGCGCGGCTGCTCGAAACCACGCGAGACTCTTTAAAGGAGAGCCGGCGTCTTTTTGACATCTGGCATGGCGCCGCGAATGGGCGTTTGCGTTATGCTTTTGCGCCTCGTTTCGCGCTTTCCTGCACCGAGCCGCTGCTGCGCGAAGCCGGCGCCATGGCCATCGACTTCGGCTGCATGATTCACACGCACGCTGCCGAGACCGCGGCCGAAGAGGAAATTCTTTTAAAGGAGAAAAAGCGGCGCAGCATCGCTTTTTTGCGCGGTCTGGGAATTTCCGGCTCGCACTGCTGTTTTGCGCATGGGGTGCAGGCAAATGCCGATGAAATCGCTTTGCTGGCAAAAGACAAAACGGCGGTGACGCATTGTCCGGGATCGAATGCAAAGCTGGCCAGCGGCATCGCGCCGGTCGTGCAGATGCGGCGCGCGGGTGTGTTGGTGGGATTAGGCGCGGACGGCGCGCCGTGCAACAACCGGCTGGATATTTTTGCGGAGATGCGGCTGGCCGCGCTTTTACAGAAACTCCAGCAAGGCGCGATCGCTTTGCCGGCACTCGCTCTTGTCGAAATGGCGACCATCGACGGCGCGCGCTGTTTGAATTGGGAAAACGAGATTGGCAGCTTGGAGATCGGCAAAAGAGCGGATTTGGTCGCGATCGATCTCGATACGCCGCACGCTCATCCATCCAATATCGAGAACATTTATGCGCAGATCATTTACGCCGCCCGCAGCAGCGATGTGCGCCTGACCATGATCGATGGCCGCATCTGTTTTGAAAACGGCAATGTGCTGGAAATGGACGTTGCAGCAACCATCGCACAAGCCAATACGGAATGGAATAAACTGCAACAGCGTGCAACGTCATAGGACGAATCGATGAGTGAAAAGATTCTGAAGGTCGCGATCGGTTCTTTGCGGCCGCCGAAGGTCGAAGCGGTGCGGTCGGTAATGACCAGAGTGGTGGGCTTTCTGGGCCACCGGTCGGAGGCCATCAGTTACATCGCGCGCGACGTGGAGAGTGGAGTTTCTTCCATGCCGCTCTCGGTGCACGAGATTCGCCGGGGCGCTTGCAATCGGGCGATGGAGGCCAAGCGGCTGGTCGAAGCGGAAACCGGCCCGGTTGATTTTGCCATTGGCTTGGAGGGCGGTTTTTTTATTTTGAGCGCTGAAGACAAGGAGCACATTCACTTGCAGACCTGGGCGTACGTTCACCACGAGGACAAGGGTTATTATGGCAGCTCGATGAGCATGCCGGTGCCGGCGGCGGTGGCGCGCGAAGTGCTCGAAAACAAAAAGGAGTTGGGCGAGATTATCGATCATTTTGCCGGCCGCCAGGACGTTCGCAATCAAGACGGCGCTTTTGGCGTTTTCAGTCTCGGCCTGCTTTCGCGCCAGCAGGGGTTGGAGCTGGCGCTGATCGGGGCGCTTGCCCCATTTTACCACAAAAAACTTTTTCATTCTTCATGACGTTTTGGCGCTGGAAGGCGCCGGCGTATTCACTGCTCCGCCGCCTGCCTCCTTCACGGCAAATTCTCGCCGCAGAATTGAAAAATATTTCCCAACTTCTGAAGCAGTTTCCACCTTCGCCGGGGCTCCACCTCGATCTTGGCAGCGGCACTGGCGACAGCCTGCACGTTCTTCCGCCCGAATCAAAGCGCATCGCCGTAGATGCCGAGATCACGATGCTGAAGCGGAATCCGGCGTATTGGCGTGTGTCGGCCCGCGCCGAGGGTTTGCCGTTTCCAGATGAGAGTTTTGCTTTTGTCTCGGCAATCGGCTTGCTTGAATATATCGCGTTAATAGAAAAGTTCTTTGGTGAAGTAGGGCGGGTTTTAAGACCTGGCGGGCTTTTTCTTTTTACTTCTTCGCAGCCCAATATAGCTAACCGGCTGCGCTGGCTATGGGGAGATAAACTCTATCTTCGCGGTGAAGAAAAGATAAAAATGATATTGCAGGAAAATAGCTGGCGCCTTCTTCGATGCAGTCGCAGCATGCTGCAGGAGCAATGGCTGGCTTGTCGTGATTGATGCTTTCCCCGTTTAGGCTTCTTCGGCAGGAGATTAAAAGACTTCTTCTTCAAGCTTTATTACGCGGTGTTTCAGATCGGTGATCTCGTCATCGTTTGACTTTTGAGTTGCATCGAGATCGTTGCGAAGCTGGTCATATAGCGCGCCGAGAGTCTGCTGTTCGGTATCGAGGCGAG
>JBOHQZ010000890.1:0-3129 GCA_050732275.1 bacterium | reverse complement strand
CGCGCTTTCCAGCGGGACGAAGCAATCTTCTCGAAAGCACGATTGGTGAGGATTCGAGGAGATCGCTTCGCTGAGAAACGCTCGCGATGACAAACCCCAATCCGCGTTTCCGGACAGACATTGTTAACTCATTTTATATTCAATACCACCACCGACTTCGCCGGCATTTCAACTCTGAGCACGTTGTTCTGCAAAGAGGCGCCTTTGTAATCCACGACCTTCACGTTAGTAGGCTGATCAAAAGTGTTATGTGAATTGAGTTTTGAGGCTGTCAGTATTTTCCCAGAAACACGTGTGGCTTGGATTCCTCTCAATTCACATTCCAAAAGAATGTTCTTGTCGGGATGTACGTTCACGATACTGATATTGATGCTGCCATCCTGCGCCTTTGAGCTTGATACATGCAAGGCGCGCATGCGCTGGCCGTTGTGCTCATAATCTTCCGTCTGCAATTCGGAAGGCAAGAAGAGCGCATCTTGATGCACTTTGTACAGATCGAATACATAGTAAGTGGGCGTCAGGATCATTTTCTCTTTGTCGGTCAGAATCATCGCCTGCAGCACGTTCACGGTTTGGGCGATGTTGGCCATTTTCACCCGCTCGCAGTGTTGGTGAAAAACATTCAACGACAGGGCCGCTACCAAGGCGTCCCGTAAGGTATTTTGCTGATAGAGAAAACCGGGCGTCGAGCCCGGCTCAGCCTCGTGCCACACGCCCCATTCGTCCACCATCAAGCCAATATGATTTTCAGGGTCATGCTCATTCATGATCTTGACATGGCCGGTGAGCAAGTCATCCAGCGCCAGGCATGCTTTTATTAAAGTGAAATATTCGCCTTCTTCAAACACGGTCGCGGATTTCTTCTTTTCCCAGGTTCCGTTCACAAAATAATGGTGCAGCGAAAGCCCTTGCATTTGTGCCGGCTTGATCTTTTTCATCAGAACTTCCGTCCAGTTGAAATCTCCTCCGGGAGCGCCGCCAGCAATTTTAAAGAGCCGGTTTTTCCCGTAATCGCGGCAGTACGTCGCATAGCGTTTGTAAAGATCGGCGTAATACTCCGCTGTCATGTTGCCGCCGCAGCCCCAGTTCTCGTTGCCAACGCCCCAATACTTCACCTGCCACGGTTGCTCTCGGCCGTTCTGGCGCCGCAGGTCCGCCATCGGGCTTTTGCCGTCGAAAGTGATGTACTCCACCCATTTCGACATCTCTTCGACGCTGCCGCTGCCGACGTTGCCGCAGATATACGGTTCCGTGCCCAGTTGCTCACAAAGATCAAAAAACTCATGGGTGCCAAAGCTGTTGTCTTCGGTCACGCCGCCCCAGTGCGTGTTGATCATGGTTGGGCGCTGCGCGCGCGGCCCGACGCCATCCCGCCAATGATATTCATCGGCAAAACAACCGCCCGGCCAGCGCAGGTTGGGAACATTGATTTTCTTCAGAGCTGCGACCACATCGTTGCGAATGCCGCGAGTGTTGGGAATGGGTGAATTTTCTCCAACCCAAATGCCTTCGTAGATTCCCCGGCCGAGGTGCTCACTGAATTGCCCATAAATATGCCGGCTGATCGTATTCTTGCCGGAATCCGCGTGAACGATCAACTTGTTTTTGGGTTCATTCATTTTTGTCTGAGTAATAGTAAAGATGGAAACCATACACAATGAAAAAAAAGTTTTTGCAGCCGTTTTCATCAGCCTTCTCCTAAAATTTAAAAAAGACCCGCATTATGTATTTCTCAAAACAAGACAGCCGAAATCATCTGCGCCCATTGATGATCCGGAAAAAATTTTGGGATAATGATTCGTTTCTTCGGCGTATCGCTCACAAATCTCGGCGATGGCTCGATCGGCATCGGCTTTGCCCAATATCGCGACGGTGCCCCCGCTTCCTCCGCCGGTTATTTTGGCGCCGTAAAGTCCCTGTGCTGGGCCTAAATCCCTCGCCAGCTCGACCAACCTGTCGGTGCCACGAGAACCCAAACCACAAGCTGAATAACTGCTATGAGATTGATACATCAATTCGCCGAGTTGCTCCAATGCCTGTTGGCTTCTCGAATTCCGCAACAGCGCCGCAAAGGTGCGCACGCGAAAATGTTCATAAATGGGGTGAGCCGTTGGCTTCGCTACCCGATAAATCACGTCCGGATTGATTTCTGTGACCTCATCAGTCGTGCCATGATAGCGCTCGATAAAAGCACTGCCTTTGATTTCTGCCGGCAAATGTGCGGCATAATCGTGTTCATAAACCGAAGGCGTGATATTCGCCAAATAACCATTCCACTTCGTATCGCTGATACAAACGTGTTGCGGTTTCTTGCCCGGCGATATTTTGCAACCCGCTAATTCTGCGATCATTCTATATCCCATAAAAGCGCCGACGCGCACGGAAGTATAATCCGCCCCGGAAACGGAATGCGCCACACCCGAATCAATCCCCCCAAAAGCGAGATGCTCCGGAATCTGGAGGGGCTCTTGCAGAATGGCGGGCTGGCAAAGCAGCGACAAAAGCTGCTTCGCTTCGCCGCAGGCTGAAGTCATTTGATCCATGATGCCGCAGGGCGCGCCGACGATCAGGTTTTCAACTTTTTGGCACAGCCTCGCCAATTCCTGCGGCGACATATTAATCTTGAATGCTGCCACTACGGCCGCCATAACCGCGACTTCAAGTGCGGCAGAGGAGCTGACGCCTTTTCCTTCCGGAATCTCCGAACAGATCAAAATGTGCGCGCCGTTATTGAAAGAAATTTTTCGTTCTTTCATCAAAACGAGAAAAGCGCCGGCCGCATACGCCGCCCACTGCGTTGCCGCATTTTTGCGAAAATATTTTTGGGCGGTTGGATAATCAATTGAGCCGCCGTTCTCCTCGAAGTCGTCCAGTTTCATTTCAAAATATGGCGCCCGCCCGCTTGGCTTTTCGCCCAAACTGACGATGCGCAATTTTCTTTCGGGAATCAATTGCAATGCTGCGCAAGTGGCCTCTTTGAGCGGCAATTGCAGAACCAACGATCCAGAATAATCGGCAATGCCGCCCATCACGTCGAGCCGCCCAGGCGCGCGGGTGACAATAATGTCTTTTGCTGTATCAAACAACGTTCTCGCTTCTACGACACGGTTTTGAGACAGTGCGTTGATG
>JBOHQZ010000889.1:0-3138 GCA_050732275.1 bacterium | reverse complement strand
GTTTCGACTTCATTCGGTGTTATCATCGTGAGGTGTTTGAGGAGCGCCGGCGCCAGCGGTTGAGCCGGTGCGGGATTGAGCACGACTTGGACGCCATGTGCAGCCGCAATTTGCGCCGCCACCGTCACGGTTTCGAGCGGGGACTCTAATTGCAACAACAGAATATCAGCAGCCACAATAACGCCTTTTGCCGCTTCGACATCGCTGGGTTGCAAACGCGAATTCGCGCCCGAGGCAACGACGATGCTGTTTTCGCCAGCGGCATCAACCACGATGCAAGCAACGCCGGTTGGCGCCTCATGATCGCGAATCATATAATCGACGTTGATCCCCTCTCGTCGAAAGCCTCTAATGGCCTCGTCGCCAAAATCATCATCACCGACACGCGCAATAAAACTCACCTGTGCGCCGGCGCGCGCCGCGGCCACGGCCTGATTGGCGCCCTTGCCGCCGGCACCCATCGAAAAGCTGCCGCCAATGATCGTTTCACCCGGTTGCGGTATTCTCGCGGCTCTGATCGTCATATCGATGTTATAGCTTCCGACCACGACAACTTTATTGGGCATAAATAAAATTCCCCTTGTCGTAACAAGTTTTCAAAATAATCTCACCGCCGTTGTTTCAGCAGCCAATCGTACACTTGTGAATCATTATAAGTTCGCGTCCACGCGTCATGGCCGGCATTGGGATAAACAGTGAATTGAACATTTCCGCCACAGTTACGGAGCGCGTTGACAATGCTTTCGGCTTTGAACAAATCCACCACATCATCTTTGGCGCCATGGAATGCCCAAACCGGCACAGTCTGGAGAACGCAAACATTCCAACCGCCTTCAGCGCGCGCCGCAATCGGCAGCACGGCAGCAAAGCGGCTGGGATTGCGTATCGCCAAGTCCCACGCGCCAATGCCTCCCATGCTGTAACCCGTGACATAGATTCTTTTCGTATCAATGGGGTAACGCGCAATAACCTCGTCCAACAGCTTGATCAAAAGCGTATCGCTCCGATCGTAATACCATTCCGTTGATAACGGGCATTGCGGCGAAATCACGATAAAAGGGAACGCGCTATTCCCATCCAGCAATTTTGACAAGCCGTCCCGCTTCAGATGCTGTAAATCATTGCCGCGCTCACCGATGCCGTGCAGCGATAAAATCAAAGGATACTTTCCCTGCTCCTGCGCTTTGGTCTCGACCGGCATAAAAAGGAGATAATTCAACGGCCCGCTGTTATAAATTTCCTGTTGTACGGTAGCAGGCGCATCCATCGAATCGGACTTGCAGCTTGTGAGCAAGAGGGCGAGCGAGAGAAAATAAAACCACCAGTCATTGCGAGCGTTTCTCAACGAAGCGATCTTTAGGAGACCACGAGATTGCTTCGGCTCCGCTTTGCGCTTTTTTATCATCTCGGTAAATAGTTTTTTAAAAAAACCTCAATTCAATTAAAATGACAACCCAAAAGAAAACATATGAACCTGTTTGAGCGCGCCGAAGTCGACATAAGCATAGTTCACCTGCACTTTGGTGGATCGCAAAGTATGATTGGCGCCGCCGCCGAACGTGAAGCTCTGCTCATCGTAATTGATTTTATAACCGCCGCGCAGAGAAACCCTTTCTTCAAAAGTATAATCCACCCCGATATGAAATTTTTCCTGTCCGTCGTTGGGATGATCGCCTTCCAACACCACGGTCATGAAATGCGGCCCTCCCGACTCATGCAAAAAATCCATCGCCACGCCGACACGAAAATCGATGGGCATGCGGATGTCATCCGGCTCGGCTTGATATTCCTCACTCCAGCCGACCAAATGCGCATCCGGCCCGAAATTCCTGGCGGTCATTGCCAAACGGAGGCTCTTTAATCCGGTGTAATACATCGTGCCGAAATCAAGCGACCAGTTGTTCATGCTAAGCTCGGCTATTTCCTGTCGGAGCCAACGCAGGTTGCCGCCAATCGAAAGTTTGTCGGTGATGCGCCGGGCATACGATAGCCCCGCCGCCATATCGCGCGCCGAAAAGAATCGGCCAGTGACAACGGCTTCCGTTCGATTTTCAGTTTCGAGAAAACTGTTCACGGTTTCTGCCATATCGCCATAATCCAACGTCACGACGCTCAGCGCCACGGCACCGAAACCGCTTAGATTCGTTGCAAAAGCGGCGGATTGATACGTAATGTCGGCGATCCAACTGACGCGATTCAACTGCAAATCAAAATGCTCGACATTCGCCAACGCCGCAGGATTGCCGAGAACGGCGTTAGCATTGCCTCTGGAAATGGCCGTAAACGCGCCGCCCATCGCCGCCGGCCAGGGATCGCCATTGATTTTCAGAAACTGCCAACCGCTTTGGCCGACGCGTTCGATATCGCTCGGCGCAATACCGATTTGCGCCTGCAAGGTCGATGCGATCAGCAGCGCAGTAAATATAATGATGGCCCGGATTGGCGTTTGAGGCTGTGATTTAACAATCATGATTGCTTCTCCTGCCGGAATTTGGGCGTACTTTTATTTAACAATCGCAAACTTTCCGATATAAGATTCTTTCTCCCGTCCCGAGACCAGCGACTGCACATGATAAATATAAATGCCCGGCGCCACGCCCAATGCCCACTTGTTCAATTGATAATCCAATCGCGTGATGCTGCCCCACGCTTCGGAACCGCTGCCGTCGTCGTGCTGAATCTCCTGTACCAGATCGCCGGCCGTCGTATAAATTTTGATCACACATTTGGCGGGAATGCCGATGAACTCCATTCGGAAGCGTTCGCCTTGTCCGATCAAGCCGCTGTGTTGGCGAAAAGGATTGGGCACGACATACACATTTCGCGGAAACTCCGTATTCGGGCCGCGCAGCGGATAGACGGGAAAGCGATTGTTGTTCACTTTGCCGCTTTCATTCCCTTCCAAATCATAACTCGTCACGCAGTAATAGTTGCCGACGCCATAAGGCACGCTCTGATCGATATATCTGGCTTTGCCATTGACAATTTGCGCCGCAGCTTGAGGAATATCGGCGATGCGTGTCCATGGTCCGATGGTAAAATAGATTGATCGATAAACGCGATAGCCGGCAAGATCGTTGACGCCTTTGAGAGGATCGCGATAGTCCTCCGGAATCAGAGGCCATTCAATAACGATCT
>JBOHQZ010000888.1:0-3143 GCA_050732275.1 bacterium | reverse complement strand
AAATTTTCCGAGGAAAACAGCGGCGATTCGGAAAGTATGGTCTGCCCGTGTCTCGGCGTGGAGACGAATCTTTACCAACAAGGGCCGGTGCAGTTTTCGAGCGGTTTGTTGTACATGCGCAGCGGCAGCGGCTATAAATTTGGCGAAGACTTCGGCGAAGGCGGAAGCTATTCGAATGAATCTCGCATCGTGCTCACGTATCTCAGCATTCCCGCGGAAGCGCGGTACGAGTTCGGCGCCGGAAATGTCAAGCCTTTCGTGCGCGGCGGCGGCATGTTGGGGTTTTTGCTCTCCGCCAAGAGCAAAAACAAAACGAGCTTCGGTGGGCAGGAGAATAAGAGCGAGACCGATATCAAAAATCAAAAGAAATCGACGAATCTCGGCTTGATTCTCGGCGGCGGGGTTTCGTTTCCGCTGGGGAAATTTCGCGGCATCGCCAGCCTGCGCTACGCCATCGGCTTGACGAACGTCGTAAAAGACGACAGAGTGCCCAGCGCCAAAACGCGAGATCTGCTGCTGTCGTTTGGAGTTGGATTTCCTATTTTATAAAATATCTGTCGCTTCCAATAAACATGTCATTCCGCAGGAATCCTTTTTCATTCGAGCATTTGGCATGAATTCAAAAAAGATTCTTTCAGAATGACATGTAAATGAAGGCTGCATCATTACAATGGGCATACGAAAGGAGAAAACTCCAATGTTGAAATCATTTATTCTCAAGCCCGGTCTGCGGAGCTGGCTGCTTCTTGGTCTGGGGCTGGTTTTTATTCTTATCGTCGAGAGTTGTGTTTGTTGCATGGGTGAATTGAATCGCAGAATTGGCAGAGATGATTTGCGCAGCGAGGCTGAAAAGAGCGTGACCACCGATACAAAAAATTTGCCGGCACATTCGTTGCAAGAGAGTTCGGCCAAATCTAATGGGGAATGATGCAAAATCTGATTAAGCGAAATTCATCTATCTAGATTCTCAATCCAACGGAGCAAAGTTCGAGCATAAGTCCGGCTTCGTCTGTCGCTTCGCGAGATCGATATGAAAAAAACAAATTTCTCCATAAAAACTGTTTTTTTCACGGCTTTCGTTTTCATTTGTATTCCGGGCTTATTGCGCTCTCAGCCAAAGCAGGCCAGCTTCAAGCGCTATGCGGCGGCAGAAGGCCTGGGAAGCAGCCATATTAATTGCATTTGGCAGGATCAGCGGGGCTTTTTGTGGGTGGGCACGGTCAGCGGCTTGTATCGTTTTGACGGCTACACCTTTAAAGCTTTCAAGCGCGATCCTGTTGATTCAACCTCCCTTTCCGATAATATCGTCACTGTGCTTTACGAAGATTCTCCCGCTTCGCGGGACGGGATGCTGTGGATAGGCACCACCAACGGCTTGAATGTTTTCGATCATCGCACGGAAAAGTTCACGCATTACCGCAATGAGCAAGCCGTCGCGAACATTGTTGCGGCAAATTTCATCCAGGCCCTGTGGAGCGATGCGCGCGGCATGATCTGGATTGGAACGCATGGCGGTTTACACCAATTCGATAGAACGGCCCGAAAGTTTAGTAAGGTGGAGTTAACCCCTCACAAGCCGCCCGGGCCGGAGCCTCTCGATTTCCCGGCGATTTTGGGAGATGACGGCGACACGTTCTGGCTCGGAACTTTCAAGCAGGGTTTATTGAAATTCGATGCCGCGGCAAGAACTCTCGAACAGCATCTTCACGATCCTGCCGATCCGCGCAGTTTAGGCTCGAATACTATTCTCACCATTTACAAAAGCCGCAACGGCACCATTTGGGTGGGGACTCACAAGGGCGGCATTGCCCGCCTGGGCCGGGAGCAAAAGCCCATGGCCACCGTCGAAGTGGCGCTTCCCGATCGCCGAACTTTTCAGACGATCGGCACAATCATTGAAGACGCCGAGGGCATTTTATGGCTCGGCACCGCCGGCGCGGGATTGATCGCTTATGATCCCAAAACCGGCCAATATGAAATTTTTAAGAGTGACCCTGCGCATCCCCAAAGGTTGGGCAGCGATTGGATTCTTTGCCAGTATATCGATCGCGCCGGGAATTTATGGATTGGCACCACCGGCGGCTTGCACAAGCTGCAATCTCCCAAAAGAAAAATCGGCCACATTAAAAAAAATCCTCAAGATGCCAACAGCCTCATCCATAATAACGTCAATGCAATTTGGGAAGATCGCCGGGGCAACCTTTGGGTGGGAACCGCCGGAGGGTTGAGCGTGTTTGACGCCAAATCAAAGTTGATCGCCAATTACACGCACGATCCCAACGACAACGCCAGCTTGAGCTTGAATTTCGTTCAAGCGATTAGCGAGGACAAAAATGGCGAGGTCTGGGTCGGCACATTTGGCGGCGGCTTGAACAAATTCAGCCGCACCAGCCGGACGTTTACGCGATTTCGCAAAGATTCTTCCGATGCGGGCAGCCTGTCGCAAAATTTCGTCACCGCCATTTATGAAGATCGTGCAGGAGATTTGTGGATTGGGACGCTCGGCGGCTTGAACAAACTCGATCGTGGCCAAAACCGTTTCATCCGCTATTTGTCCAATGCGAAAAATCCCCAAGCGCTGAATCATAACGGCATCACCTGCATGCTCGAAGATCGCTCCGGCCGGTTTTGGATTGGGACGTTCGGCGGGGGGCTGAATCAATTGCAGCGCGCCACCGGCGAGTTCACGCATTATAAAAACGATCGCTCAAACCCTCACAGCTTGAGCGATGACATCGTTTGCTGCATTTATGAAGATGAAAGCGGCGGGCTGTGGATCGGCACGAACGGCGGGCTTAACAAGCTTGTCCTGAGCGCAGCCGAAGGATTCGATCCGGCCACGGGGCATTTCCAGCATTATTTAGAGCAGGACGGCCTTCCCAATAATAACGTGCTCGGCATTCTCGGTGACGGCGACGGCAATCTATGGATTTCGACGCACAACGGCCTGTGCAAATTTAACGACAATCTGCCCGCCGGCCAAAAGTTTGTGAATTTCGACGTCGGCAAAGACGGCTTACAGTCGAATGAGTTCAATACCAACGCTTTTCATCGGAGCCAAAGCGGCGAGTTTTTTTTCGGCGGGCCCAACGGTGTCAACCGATTTTTTCCGCCGGATTTAAAGGCCAAATCCCCGCCGCCTG
>JBOHQZ010000887.1:0-3158 GCA_050732275.1 bacterium | reverse complement strand
TCGGGAAAACCGTCGGCGTCGAGGTCGCTTTGGGAGAGCGAATGAGCGTTGTTTGGCGTTACGGCGATCGTTTCGACGGCAACTTGCGGTGTTTGCTCTGGCTGGGATGAGCAGGATTGAAGCAGCCAAATGGCAAAGACAAATACAGAAGCGAAATTCTTTCTATTCATAACAAAAAAGTTTGTAGTGGCGCCTTCAGGCGCAGACGCTGAAAATTTGAAAATCTTTTAACTTTCATCATATCATTTTAATGCCCACGACTCAATGCCTGAAGGCAACACTACGAACGTTTCATTTCATACCAATCACCATCTCCCCCTTCCCCTCGGCGTTGAATTTTCCCGCCCCGATTTCGGCAGTTGATTTGATGAGCGCGAACAGCGGATCGATGCGCAACTGCAAATCGCTTTGATCGAACAGATTGGTGACCCGATCGTATGCCAGCAAATAGCTCCGATAATTGTCCAGAAAATTCTCGGCATTGAAATAAGCCAACGAATTTTCGTCAACATTGAGACGATTGCGTGTCGCAACAAAGCTGGCATTTTGCTCGATGGAATCGGCGCGCTTTTGGCCGGCGTCGATGGCGGCGCGTAAAGTTGGCCGGTCGAACGCCATCAACAAATAACCATCGCCAATGGAAAAGTTCGGCTCGAATGTGGTTGGGTTTTTCACATAATGAATGCGCGCGCCGTTGTATTCTTCAATTTGGATTTCCTCTTTGGGCGAATACAAATAAGCCAGCAGGCGTTTGCCATATTGTTCGACGCCCTTGGTGTCACGCAAGCGCACGCCGAGCAACTGCCGCCAGAAGAAGCGCGGACCGGTGGTGTCGATGCCAGCAAAGAAGTATAATAATTGATTATCTATTTTACTGATGAGATCGTGCCCGAGATTCAAATTGCTGCGCGTTTCGAAAGCTTTGATGGCTTCTTTTTCGGCGCGCATGGTGGTGACGTAACGCCAGAACGGCTGCGGATTGATCGCGGTGGTGGCGTAAGAAAAAATCGCATTCGCCGGAATGAAGCGCAGCGTTTGTGGCTCGACGGCCGATGCTGCTGCAACTGTCTCTGCACTCGAGAAAGCCGGCGACATCGTCACAGCTTCTCCGGTGATCTCGCGCAAAGCGCTTTCCACTGTCGCCGTGAGCGTTGAGGAAATCTGCCGGCCTTTCTTGAAACCGAAAAACTTTTCCGGTTCTACATAGCCGACCAGGAAAGAAGCCTTTCCCACTTGCTGGTGTGATTGGCGAAACGCCGGTTGATAAGCCAGGCTGCTCTCGTCTTTATTTAAATAGGAAGCAATGGCGCGCACGAGCAATTGCCGGTCGTCCGCGATGACGAGATAACCTTCGACGACAGCGTAGTGCAACAGCGAAGCTTTTTTGTCGACGGAAATCTGAAAAAGGCTTTGGCCGCGATATTCCTGTTTCTCGATCGTCAGCTCGCCGCTGCGCACTTTTCCCAACGCTTTCAGCGCGGTATTGACGCCTTGGGCTTTGAGATTGGCGGGCGTGACGAGCAGGTAGCTGTTGCCTTCTGCGGCGGGGTAAGTGGCGACATAAACTTCGTCACCCATCGGATCAATCAAAGCATTGAATTGCCCGCCCAACGAGCTAAGCTCAGTGTTGAGTTTTTCTTGCAATTTGAAAAAGCGGTTGAACGGTGCCGCCGCTTTAAAATCCTGCCAAGCCTGCAATTGCACCAACTGTTTGGCAAATTGCGAGTTTTGCAATTTCTCCCAATTGTCTTGAAAATTAGGCAGGCTCCAACACATCTCGAAGTCCGGCAGAATGAAGAGGGCGATTTTCTCGCGGTCGTTCAGCGCGCCCGTCTGTGCGTTATCGGATTTTGCGAAGGAAGTAAGTTGAAAATTGAAATCGGTTTTTTCACTTGCTTCGTTAATTTGCCCGTGAACGGCCATGAACGCGGTATTGGCAAACGGAACGTATTCGGTTTGCGGCTGCTTTTGCAAATCAGCATAGAGCCGGCGCAAAGGCTCGACGGCTTGCGCCGGCCGCAATCTCGTAAGTGCGAGAACGGCTGCTTCGACGACCCACGAGTTTTCATCTTGCAGCTTGGCGATGAGCTTGTCGACGCGGCGGTTATCGGCGGTTTCCATCTCGCCGAGTTTTTGCACGGCGAGCAAGCGGTTCGTCGTTTCGGCATCGTCGGCGAGTTGGAGAAGCGCATCAAGTTTTTGCTCATCTGACAGCGAGTCAAACGCAGCGCCGGCCAAACGGCGCACGGCTTCAAAAAACTTTTCTTCATCGGCTTTTACCGGCCGCAGCTCGCGCAAGACGATTTGTGGCTCCTTCGCCTCTTCCGCAATCGGCGCTTCTGCTTTCGTGCCGGTTAGACGTTTACTTTTCCATAGAAACAAACCTACGGCGAGACCGATAATGACAAGCGCTGCAGCGATCCAATAATAGTGCTGTTTTTTCATGAGATATTCCGAAAAATTTTCATCCAGCTAGGGCGAAGTTCGACTTGCGCAGCGGAATTTTGTTAAATTAGAAAGCTCATCACGCGCAAGTCGAACTTCATTTGCTCGAACGGCGGCGCGCTAACCAGCATTACTTTTGCGAACGTTTAGATGCTTGTTGCGTTTCCACGCCAAGCGCTTCGCGAGCAGATTGGCGAAAGGCACGGCAACGACGGCGAGCATCCAGCGCGGTTGGCCTATCAACAGATTCTCCAGGATAACGAAAGCTCACGGCGAATCCGGTGAGGAAAATCAGATGTTCACGAAATGAGCGCGAGCGGCTTCATACAACACCTTACCGTTAGTCAAAATTTCACGCATGAAGCCGTCGCCCATCTCCAAACGCTGGCGCACTTTTTCAGGTGTCCGTACGAGCAATTCCAACGGAAAAGACGGTCGAAGTTTTAATTGAATTTCCACCGCCTTGGCCACGGCATTTCCCTCCATGGGCATGATGACTAACAAATCCACATCAGAATCCGGTGTGGGTTGGCCGTAGGCATACGAGCCGAATAAAATCACCCGCTGCGGTGAGAATTCTTCGCCGAGGCGTTGGACGTACTCTTGGATTTGTTGGAGTGTGGCCGTCATGACAATCCATTGATACAAAATTATATCAAATTTTGCAAGCGCAATTTTAAAGCCCAAGCGAAGTCCGACGTGGGCAACAGGAT
>JBOHQZ010000886.1:0-3165 GCA_050732275.1 bacterium | reverse complement strand
CCCCGAGCTTGTGGCAAACCGCGCGCGCATCGGCCATCGTATCAATCGAGCAGCAGCCGCTCTCAAGATTGACGTTGCCGCCGCTGGCGTGATAATCCCACAAATTCAGCGTGATGCCGACGACGCGGTAACCGTGCTCGTGCAGCAGCGCTGCTGCGACGGAGCTATCCACACCGCCGCTCATGGCGACGACGACACTCTCGCCGGCGCCGGGGGAGAGGTTGGACTTGCTAATTAATTCTGAGTTCAGCTTCATTATGAATAAAAATTGACATGCTTTTGCCCAACGGATAAAGGCAGCCAACGGATCAAAAACAAAATCCGTTGGCCGCTTCCATCCGTTGGTTAATAAGAATATTTGCCCGCGCAGAAAGTTATCCGGCGAAATTGGGGCGACCCTGCCGCTGCAAAATTTTCGCCAACGCTTGCAACGTCGTTTCCACCTCCGCTTCCGTCGTATACCTCCCAAAACTGAAACGCAAAGCGGATACGGCACGTTCCCGTGAAATTTTCATGGCGCGCAGGACGTGGCTCACTTCCACGCTGCCGGAGCTGCACGCCGAGCCGTTGCTCACCGCGATGCCTTGCAAATCCAAACTCATCACCAGGGCCGTGCTCTCGAAGCCGGGGAAAGAAAGATTCAGCACCGCCGGTAGGCGCGATGCCGGATTGCCATTCATCGCTGCGCTCGGAAAAATTTGCTGCAACTGCTGCCAGAATTTTTCGCTGAGTATGCGCAGCCGCTCTGCTTCTGCCGCTCGATCAGTCACGGCCACCTCGGCGGCTCTTCCCAATCCGACGATGCCAGCGACATTTTCCGTGCCGGCCCGACGCTCGCGTTCCTGATGTCCGCCAAAGAGCAACGGTTGCAGCTTCACGCCGCGACGCACAAATAGCGCGCCCATGCCCTTGGGGCCGTAAATTTTGTGACCGGAAAGCGAAAGCAACGACACCGGAATCTGTCGCACATCAATCGGTACTTTGCCAAACACTTGCACTGCGTCAGTATGAAAAAGAATCTTGCGCTCCGCCGCAAGCTGCGCCATTTCCGCAAGTGAGTTAATCGTGCCGACTTCATTGTTGGCGTACATGATGGAAATCAACGCCGTGCCCGGACGAATCGCGGCGCGAACAGCATCGACGGTGATCATGCCGGTGCTATCCGGCTCGACATAGGTAACTTGCCAGCCGCTCTTCTCCAACTCTTTGCAGGAATTGAGCACGCACGGATGCTCGACGCGACTCGTGACGATGTGGCGCGGCTCCGCAAAAGTGCGAGCCACACCGAAGATCGCCAAGTTGGCAGCTTCGGTGCCGCCGCTGGTAAAGACGATCTCCTGCGGCAGGGCGCCGAGCGCGGAAGCGAGTCTCTCCCGCGCCGCGTCAACGGCAACTTTGGCCTCGCGCCCGAAGGCGTGAATGCTCGAAGCGTTGCCGAAAAAATCGGTCAAATAAGGCCGCATCGCCTCAAGCACTTCCGGTGCTACGGGCGTGGTGGCGCTGTAGTCAAGGTAAATTCGGTTCATGGATATCTGGTTGTCTCGAGATTCGGGATCTTCGCTACGACCCGTTGCTGGTTCCTGGTTGCTTATTCTTTATCTACAAGCGACCAGCAACCAGTTTTAATATACGACCACCCCGTAACTTTATCAAGAGGTTTTTCCTGACGATACTACTGAGAGAGAAGCACTCAAACGGTAGATTGCATTTTTTAAAATGATGATGCTAATCAGATTTACACAGTGTGCAATTTTGTACCGGAGGAAGTGCAAAAAGTGGTGCAATTTTACAGGCTAACTGAGTGAAAAACGAAGGCGGGAGCTTATGGCCTAAATTTTGCAATTTACATTAATACCTCTCGCGCATGGCCCTGTGGAATGCAGCTCGACTTGGCAGAAGTTGAGTGACCCATGGGGCCTTTTTATTGTTTGTACCCCTTTTTATGCGCTTTCTCCATTGCCTAAGGTTCGTCGAATCATTTTTTCAACCTCGGCGCTGGCATTTAGCCAAATCAAACGAATTTGAGGATTCTGGTGACGAAATACTCGAAAGATTTCGTCCGCAAAAGCTGGCCCAATCATCAGGACACCCTTAAAATCCAATTGGACTTCTTTAAAACGATCGAAACGCGCCAGCAGCCGCTTGGCTTGCGAGCGCGAGACCAAATTCTCCTCGCCATATTGCGCTAATGCGACCGGCACTTGGGTGCGGGTAAATCCGTAATCATCTTCGCCGGCGGCAAACTGATCAAACACCCCTTTCATTGCTCGTTGAGATTGCGGATGGATTTCTAATATAACAGCCGTTCCTTTTTCTTCTTTCTCTATTTCGACGAGCCGATCTTCGCCAAGCACGGCATCATGTGCAAAACGCAACCGGTCTGAGATGATGGAAAAATTGTCGAACATCCGCGAGGTGAAAAAGATGCCTTCACCGGTATGCTGTTGTGGATCCGTCGTCGTTTTTCCTTTTGCCAGCTCGAGAACCGCGTGGCGATGATCTTCCAAGCCGAGCTCGGTTTGAAGCTTGTGGAAGATTCCAACGCCGTCGTCGATAATATCTATTCGAATGGTGTTTGTCGTAGAACTGATGCGAATAACCAATGTTTGGCCGGCGGAATGGTCAACCACATTGTTGACCATTTCGGTGAAGCCATAATGGCAAATTTCGAGGACGTTGGCGGGAATGCCGCTCAATAAAGGACGAACTTGTTGCCGCCAAATTTTGTCCTCTTCCAAGCCCGCCGCGATGGTGAAAGTGAATTGCCGGATCTCTTGATTTTGTTCTTTTGCTGCAACCATTTTGAGTTTATTCCTGAAACGCCGCTTTCAAAATCTTGCTTTGTTGCTCGAACGCCTGCCGAGGTTTGTCGGGATTGTTCATCAGAGCGATTTCCTGCGAGAGCAGGCGCGCGACGTGCATCGTGTGGCTCGCTCCTTTCTTCGCTTCACGAACGTAAAGTGGATGATCCCGATTGATGTAGATGATCATGCCCTCCGTAAATGATTCCGGTCCATCCGCGCCGAAATGATCGATGCAGCAAGATACCGCTTTTTCGCCGGTGCGAAATTTTCTCACCACGGCATTCGGCGTCAGCTTGCTCACGCGGGGCTTGGGAATTTCCGGCGGCGTTTCCGCGTCAGCCAAGCTTTCGCCTTCGCCCTG
>JBOHQZ010000885.1:0-3166 GCA_050732275.1 bacterium | reverse complement strand
ATAAAAGGGGGCAAGTCGATCCGAGCATTTCGCGCCGGCACGCCACCATCTCGTATCACAACGGCAAATTTTCCCTGACGGACAAACGCAGCCAGAGCCGCACCTTTCTCAATCAGCAAAAGCTGGCGGAAACGGACGAAGTTCGCCTGGCGCCGGGTGATGAGATCGAGATCGTTAGCGACCAACAGAGCACGGTCTTTCGTTTTGTCGCGGAAGGAAATTGGGATTTCTCCCCGCCGCAACGCGCCGGCCAATGGTGGCTGCGTTACCGCATGCAAGCCATAAACGCGGCGACCGTGGGCGCCATCGTGCTCGGCCTGGTTTTCAGCATCATGGCGCTGCGCAACCGCGCCATCGTTACCGACGTGCCGGAGCCTTTCAAGGTCGAGTTCAAAACGTTTACCAAAATCGACCTTGGGCAGCCGGCGCCCAAGCCCAAAGCATCCAAGCGCGAGCGTGAGCGTGACTTCGTTCCGACACCGGTATTGGCCGAGATCAACGGCGACAATCAAGTCGATCTTTTAGCAACTCTGCCTTCCGGTGCTTTGCTCGCCATCGATGGCAAAAGCCGCCGCCGCCTTTGGGAAGCTAGCAATATCGTGTTGAATCGCTTGTATCCTCCGGCTGCCGCGGATGTGAACGGTAACGACATGGCCGATATTGTCGCGCTGACGGCAGACGGCCATCTCGTGGCGATCGACGGCCTCTACGGCGCCGAAATTTGGACGAGTCCTTTTTTTGAAAAGGAATTGATTGGGCCGCCCGTCGTTGCCGATTTCAACGGCGACGGCCATGCCGATGTGGCGGCCATCAGTGTCGAGGGCAAGCTGAACGTGGGGTACTCGCAGATTTATAATCTGCAATGGGTGGAAGTCGCCGTTGGCGTTGAGTGCAATGCGCCGCTTTCAGCGGGTGATCTGAACGGCGATGGCGACGACGAAATTTTGATTGGCACGGCGCACGGCATCGTGCTGATCTACGATGGCGGCGAGCGCCGGGTGACGCTCAATTTTGACATGAATGAGGAATTGAGCAAGCTCAAAGGCAGCCTCAACGAAGTCAATCCCATCCAACATCCGATCGCGATCGCTGATTTGAACGGCGACGAAGCGCCGGACTTGATCATTGCGAGCGCGCTCGGAAATTTGCTTTGCGTCAGCTTGTCTGAAGAAGCTGGAGCGCAGACACCTTCCGTTCGCAGCCTATGGTGGGCGAGCTTGGCGAGCGGCCGAAAAAATAAGGCCCCATTTGCGTTTCCCTTCGCGCTGGTGAATTTGGACAACGACGAGATCACCGACATCGTCGCGCTCGCGGATGACGGCAGCGTCAAAGGATTTCGCGGTCGCGGCACGGTCGGCCAGCAGCAGCCGGATTTGTGGGCAACCTCGTCGGACACGACAGGCTGGGTGGCCATGCCAACGGTTTGTGATTTCAACAAAGATGGCACGACGGATATCGCCGTGGTCAACGAGAAACGCTCGTTTAAAATTCTAAACGGCAAAAACGGCGAGGCGCTTTGGCGGGATGACCGGTCGATTGTCTACGCCACCTCCATGCCGTTATTGGCCGATCTTTTGGACGACACCGCGCTTGATATGGTGCTGTTATCCGGAGACGGCATTGTGTACAGCTTTAAAACCAATCGCCGCGTGCCAAGCGGGAGCATTTGGTGGGGACAAAAATATGGCGCTTCCACTAACGCCTCGCGGCCTTTGATGGACGAGCCGACGCCCGGCCGCTATACTGTTCAATTAATTTTTTGCGGCTTGGTGATGATCGGGGCGATGGCGGGCAATATCATCTTTCGCCAACGCCGCCGGCGTTACGCGAAATGAGCTGAGAGTCATCGCTTTGGCTTTATTTAATCGAGGTCATTCATGAAACTCGTCATAGCTGCCGCCACCGATGTTGGCACGGTGCGCGAAGCCAACGAAGATTTTTTCTATTATTCAAAGCCCAGCCAACTGATCGTCGTCTGCGACGGCATGGGCGGCCATCAATCCGGGGCAGTTGCCAGCCGGATTGCCGGCAAAACTTTGCGTGATGTTTTTTTTCACGCCGATTTTGCCGAGCTGGCGCGCCTCGGTGAGGATTTGATCGACCAATTGCCGCCGCTGGCGCTGCGCTTGGTGATCGGCGCCAGATTGGCCAATCGCCGCCTGCTGCTGATGGCAGGGCGTGACGCAGCGCTGCGTGGCATGGGAACGACTTTGGTCGCCCTGGCTTTGGGCGAAAACAATGGCTGCGTGGTTCATGTCGGCGACAGCCGCCTTTACCAATTGCGCCAAAGAAAGCTCACTCAAATCACGGAAGATCACAGCTTGGTCAATCAACTCTTGCAAGATCGCGATATTCGCGCCGATCAGGTAAAGCACTTTCGCAAAAAAAACGTGCTCACTCGCGCGTTGGGAACGCATCCGACCATCAAAGTCGACGTGCAATGGTTTCCGGTGCAAGCCGCGGATATGTTTCTGCTTTGCACCGACGGTTTTCATAACGCGCTCGATCACGACAAGGTCGAAGCCGGCTTGAACCGTCGCGAGGCCGATTTGCAGAAAATGGTCGATACCCTCACGCAGGCCGCTAAAACGGCGAATGGGAGCGACAATATCACCATTGCCATCGCCAGCGTCGAAAAAGTGGCGGTGGCGGCGGATAAAAAAGAGAAAGAAAAAGTCAAAACGACCGCGACGGAAGAATCCGAAAAGGTGCTGCAGTTTGAAGACAAGTTTATCAAAGAAAAATACTTGATCGGAAAATCCGGCTCGCGGCGCGGCGTCAAATCAAAGCGGCCTTGGTGGTCGCTGTTTTCCGTTGTGGGCGTGCTCATGCTCTCGGCGCTCGTTTATGGCATGATCAACCGCAAGTGGCCGTTCGAAGCCGCCAAACAAAAACCGGGCGATCCCGTTTTGATCGCCTCGTCCGGAATCGCTCCTTCTGCCGGCTTGGTTCAATCCACTACCCCTCCGCCTGCCATCACGGCGCCTCCGATTGGCGGTTATCTCGTTTTTATGCACGTCAGCGGCCGCCGCCAGCTCGACAGCTTGCGCCAACTCTCCGGCGTGCGCGTGCTCGATCAATTCAATCCTTCTGAAGCTTCTCAAACCAAATTGAGGAGCTTGAGCCGGCCGATTATTCCCGGCAATTATTCGTTTGTGATCGTCGA
>JBOHQZ010000884.1:0-3167 GCA_050732275.1 bacterium | reverse complement strand
CTGCACGTTCATCTCGAAGGCTCCATCCGCCCGGAAACGCTGCTGCAACTCGCCAAGCGCCATTACGTGGCGCTGCCTGCCGATAGCCTCGACGATCTCAAAGCGTGGTATATCTTTCGCGATTTTCCGCGCTTTGCCGAGGTTTATCAAACGCTGTCCAAATTTATTCGCACGGCGGACGACATTGAGTTCATCACCCGTGAATTTTTAGTGGGGCAAGCCGAGCAAAATATCCGGCATTCCGAGGCGACATTCACCGCACTCACGCATTATCGCAATTTCGGTCTTGAGTTCGATCGGCAGCTTGCCGCCATCAATCGCGCCCGCGAATGGGGCGAGCGCGAGCTTAACACTTCTCTGCTCGTTATCTTCGACATCCCACGGGAATTTGCTTTGCCTGAAGAAGCCGTGCAACTGGTCCAATGGCTGGCTTCGCGCCAACCCGAAGGCGTCGCCGCGCTCGGGCTTGGCGGCTATGAGGTCGATTTTCCCGTTGAAAAATATCAAGCCGCTTTTGAATTGGCGCATCAAACCGGGGTAACAACGGTTTTGCATGCCGGTGAAACCGAGGGGCCGCCGAGTATTTGGAGCGCGTTGCACGTGGGCCACTCGGTTCGAATCGGCCACGGTGTTCGCTGTCTCGAAGATGCGAATCTCGTGGAATATCTGCGCGCCCGGCAGATTCCGCTGGAGGTTTGCCCCACCAGCAATGTTTGTTTGCGCGTGGTTAAAGATCTGGCGAGCCATCCCCTGCCGAAATTGCTGGCGGAAAATTTGCATGTGACCATTAACTCGGACGATCCGCCGATGTTCAACACGACACTGACCGGCGAATTCATCCGCGTTACGCAGCAATTTGGATTTGCCAAAGATGATCTACAACGCTTTGTCCTGAATGCGCTCCGCGCTTCTCTGCTTCCCAATGAACGCAAGACGGCATTAGAGAAAAATTTTACCGAACAGTTCGAGCAGCTTGCTTAGGAATAACCCAGTTTCGGTTTATCTATCTGCGCGGAAGTCCTGCGCATGCTCGCCGTTATGCTCGCGCGCACGAGGGCGAACGCCAGCACACCGAACAGGAGACCGGCTAAGGCCCCAACAGCGACGTCTGCCGCCGTGTGCATCCGGAGTATGATTCTGGAATAGCAAACACACACGACCCACGGCAACAGAAAATAGGAAAACAACAATCGCGGTATGGAAAGCCAGGTTGCGCCCATCGCGTAGAAAAATGTCGCGAAGAACATGGCTGTGAATGCGTGCCCGGACGGAAATGAATAGCCGGTCGATGCAATCCAGTGTTCTCGGATCAGCTCATGCAGCGGCAGCACGCGAGGCTCGGCTTCGAGAATCGTTCTGAGATGTTTCTTTCGAGTGTCCTGGTCGAGCGCGTAGAACTCGCGCGCTGGCATTCCCAGCGGCCCTGAACCGTCAATGCCGGCAAGGTAGACTATGTTTGGCCGAGGAATCTCGAATATGGGCTTTATCACGTACTCATTCAGAGCCACACCTCCGCCGGCCAAAATGGCGACAAAACAAAAAATCGCGCCGGTCTCGATGAAGCGGCGCGTCATCGAGATTCCGGCGCGAGTGACTAAAAGAACGATCATCAGAATGCCCAAGATGGATGCGCCCGCCGGCCCGCCGGTTTCAGTAATATCGTAAACCCGCAAAGCGAACCAAGAGTCGAGGTCGAAATAAGGTTCCGGTGTCGAATCCAAGCCGGGGATCAGAAAAGCCAGTGGGAGGAAAACGTACGTCGTCAGAATCGGAAAGGCGAAACGCCGGAACACCGATCCGACGTTCGACGAATCTGCACCGTTTCTGCCGATGTCGTTATGCTGCCGGGGAACTTTCTGAATTCGCTCTTGCGTTTGATAAGCCAAAGGCATAATGCGCTCATCGTTAACTGTACGGATTCACGGCCTTAAAACTTCGAAGTACGCGGTGTCGACTGCGGCGGACCCGAAGACGCCAATGCCGTCGCCGTCAATATGAAATACCGGCTCATGATAATTGCCATCGATGCTCTGCAGCAGCTCGTGGGTTATCTGAAAGTCGCGAAAGTTTCTATCGGCGGCGTATAAAATCACGCGATATTTGCTATAAAAAAAAGTAAACAAAGAGAGAATCTCGGTGCTGGACACGCCTGGCGTCAGAGGTTTATCCTGCAGCCAGTAGTAAAGATATTTGTACTCTTCAAAATCTGCGAACACATCCTCGGCGGTAAGCTCGCGAAAGGGGTTGTCATAAATGAACCGGGAGGTATCGGCATCGAGGGCGACAAGCGAGACGAGATAATAGCCCGTGCCCGGCGACCGCTCGAACACAAGATTGAAATTGATGAGATTCCCCTGACTATCGCGCCGGCGATAAACCATGCTGCCCAGCCTGGAGTTCCCCTCCAATATTTTGAGACCGGCGTTGGGAACCGTGGTCGTAGCGCTCGCATGCAGCGCCTGTCCATCGAAACTGGCATTGACGTTGAGCGTGTAGGTTCTGCTGTATTCAACGTTAAGTTGCAGCGCTTCGTAAGACTGCGTTTGCGGATTGTAGAGCAACGCATGCTTGGCGCCAGCGTCATCCGTAATAGTAAGACTGGCATTGGTGATGGCGATTGTCGCCGGATCGATAACGACATTCATGGGAAAATTCCTGCCCACTCTGACCCGAGGGACTTGCCCGGGAACGAGTATGCCTTGAATGGCAATCTTGGGCTGATAAGTTGCTTCGGTGATGGAAAGCGTGCCCTCCCCACATGCCGTTAGCATCATCAAGACTATGATGAATGAAGTGAATAATTTTTTCATTCTATTCAATCCCTAGTGAAAGGCAAAACTATTTCGGGCAAAACCATTGCTTTCAAATGAAGCGTAACTATTCAGCCATCCTCTCGCATGTCATTCTGGAAGAATCCTTTTTCGCACCAGCATAGTACTCGAAATGGAACAAGATTCCTGCGGAATGACAACCCACCTTTGTGCCTCATAGTAACAATGAAGCTTTTAATAGTCTTGCCTTAAATCGTTTTGCCTTTGCTTTTGTTTTAAAACTGAAAATTCACGCCAATCGTCGGCAAAATCGGGAACATGGCGATCGGGTCAATGACCGGGTTGAGGTTGGTGCCGGAGCTGGCGGGCACGGCGTCATAATCCACATACCAGACA
>JBOHQZ010000883.1:0-3178 GCA_050732275.1 bacterium | reverse complement strand
GCCTTTGTTTATTCCGGCGCGCATCGTGATCCCTTTGTGCATTGGCTGCAATTAGAAAAAAAGATAAAACCCGTTCCTGTAATACCGGCGGTTAAAACAGCCCCAATCGAACCGGCGCCGCCGCGATTGCGTTTGAGCGGCATCGTGCGCGATGCCAACGGCGTGTTGGCCATCATCGAAGATCCGCAAGGTGATACGCATTTTGCCAGAGCAGACGATGTCATCACCGGCGTCAAGCTGGTGCGCATCGACAGCGGCCGGGTGGTTTGTGAGTTTGGCCGACGGAAGTTTGAGCTGCAGTTGCAGTAAGCAGATATCAAGTGGCAAGTATGCAAGTGGCAAGTATGCAGGTGGCAAGAGGCAAATGAGAAGTAGAAAGGGACAAGCAACAAGCAACGAGCAACCAGCGACCAGCCATGCGCTCTGCGCCCCCCGCCCCATGCTCACCGACACCCAGGGTTCGGCGTTGGTTCTAGTGTTGGTGATGGTGGCGGTGATCACCACGATCGTCGGCGCGGTTCTCATGGGCACGTTGTTGCAGCTCCGTTTGATTCTCAAAGAGAAGCACCGGCTGCAAGCGTTCTACCTCGCCGAAGCCGGAATTTACAAGGCCATCTGGCATCTCTCCGGCAACGGCGGCAAGGATATTTTCTGGCGGCCGCGGAACGAAGCTATCGAGATTTTTGATAACCAAATGGCTGTGATCACCGTGCAACAGTGGGGCGGCTTTCTGCAAGTGACTTCGACGGCAAACGTTCATCGCGCCGGCAAAAGCATTCGCGTTCTGCTCGGCGAGCAACCGCCGGCGCCATTTCAGCAAGCCGTGTTTGTCGGCGGCGTGGATTACCCTTTGGTGGTGACGGGCAGGAATCGCATTGTTGGCGACGTTACGGTGGGCCCGGAAGGCGTCAAGAAAGGCCGCATCAAGGGCCGCGATTTTGAGGGCGACAAGCCGGTTGACGGCCAGGTTATTCGACAGCACCGGCCGCAAATGCCTTACTTCAATCCGATGATGATGGAAACTGTGTTGCGCGAGTATCTCGAGGTTTTGGAAAACCCGTCGGGCGATCAGGTTTTTGGCGACCGGTTCTTTGTCGATGGCGAGATATTCCCTTTGACGCAAAAGCAAAGCCTTCATGTTCACGGCAATGTGCGGCTCGATTATTCAGGCGCCGATACAGCGATACACGGGCCTGGCATGATTAGCAGCGCAGGAAATATTATCATCCAAAATCATACGCGAATTGCCGGCTACGCCGAGCTGATCGCCGCGGGGAAAATTATCGTCGAGGATCATGCCCGGCTCGAAAACTGTATTCTGTTTGCCAAGCAAGGTATCGAAGTTTCAGGTTATGGCAAAATCGAGGGGCAGCTTTTGAGTCCCGGCGACATTGTTTTAAAAGAGCATGCTGCTTTAAGCTATCCTTCGCTGGTTTATTGCCCGGGTGCGGTGCGAGATCAAACCTGGCAAGGGCAAATTGCGCTGCAAGATCAGGCGACGGTGCGCGGCACGGTCATGCTCTTTCCCGGCAAAAAGCATAATGATGAAATGCACGACGCAACAATTTTAAGCCTCGGCAAGAATGCCAAAGTCGTTGGCGCTGTTTACGCTCGCAACCACACCAGCCAGCAGGGCACGATCTACGGCACAGCCGTGACCGGCCAGTTTTTTCTCTATGAATCTCCCACGATCTATTTGAATTGGCTGCAAGATGCGGTGATGGATCGCTCGCAGCTTCCGGAAGGTTTTCTGCTGCCCATCGGATTTAATGAACGGCCGCGTTTGGAAGTTTTGACGTGGGAAGAATTGAAGTAGCAAGTTGCAAGTTTGCAAGGGAGGAAAGGAAGAGTGGGTAATGAGATGAGTTGGAAAAGAAGTTATGGGGAGAAATGGAAAGCTGGTGTGTCATTTCGAGCGCAAGCGAGAAATCTTTATCCATCGGAGCACACGCATGAAGAATCTCCATTACGCCATCACTCCAAAAATCCATTACTCCTTTTTAAAAGACGCGCGCGGTCATACGTTAGTCGAGACCCTGGTCGCCAGCGCCATTTTGCTGAGTGTGTTGATTCCGGCGACACTCATTTTGGGAAGATTAACGTTGGGCCAACAGCATCATGATTTGATGGTGGCGACGCAACTCGCCAGAGAGGAAATGGAAAGAACTATTGCCGCAGCGCGCTATCAGGATGAGGAGAAACTAGTGGCGTTGGGCAAAAAAAGTTGGCGAGTCGTTCGAGAGGTGCAAGAGCAATCCGGCCTGCGCGAAATTCGCATCCGCGTGTTCAAGCTGCGGCAGGCCAAGCCGCTGGTGGAGATCAAAACGCTCAGAATGCCGAAATGAGCATAGCACCTTTGGTTTAACATTGAGTTTGATTTAAAGCACGTTACACGTTTAACGTGTAACGTGCAAGGAGCGAAGATGCCTTCAAAAATGAGAAAAGTTTCAGCCGGCTTTACCACCGTTGAATTGCTGGTGGCTTTGCAGATCGCTTTTCTGGTCGCCGGTTTTGTTTATGGCGCTTACCTGATGGCCTCGCAATTGGCCACACGCTGGCGACAAAAAGTTGATCTGGAAAGCGCGGCAATGTTGTGCTTGAAGCCTCTGACCGAAGATGTTGTGAAGGCGAATCAACTCATTAGTGCTCACACCATCGAGCTCACTTTGATCGACGATGAAAGCCGTCAAATCACTTATCGTTTCGAGAACGACGGGCTATATCGCAATCAACGACCAGTGTCTTCACACCAAACGCAAGTTTTGGCGCTGCAGTTTCGTTATGCACGCCTCGACACGGCCGAGGCGGCATGGCCAGGTCATTCAAGGCCTTTGGTTTATTTCCAGCCGAAAACCGCTAAAGATCATGCCAACATCGCGCTCGTCGAGATGGAAATGGTTTTGAGCAATGGCAAGGCAAAATTGCAAATCAAGACGACGGCACATCCGCGAAGATTGCGCAAAAATCTTTTTGACCTGCTGTAATCAGTGGCCGGTGGCCAGTGAATAGTGATCAGTGATTAGTAAGCAGTAAGTGACCAGCAACCAACATCCAGCAACCAGCGACAAGCAACCAGAACCAGCATGCCCACTCCCGCCGAACTTGAAAAAATTCTCAAGCAGCGCCAAACTTGGCAAAAAGCGCCACGTCAGGAAAAACAGGCACAGGGTTTTCGTTT
>JBOHQZ010000882.1:0-3185 GCA_050732275.1 bacterium | reverse complement strand
GTTTACGGTTAAGGTATACAGGCTTACTGTAAATGTTGCCGTGACATTTTTATTGCCATCCATCGTGATCGTCGTGGGATTCGTCGAGCCGCTTAAATCACCGCTCAAACCGCTGAGCTGATAACCTGCTGCCGGCGCCGCCGTCAACGTCACTGTCGTACCCGCATCATAAGTTCCACCGGGCGGGTTCAACGGCACATTGCCCGAGCCAACCGCGTTTAGCGATAAGCCATATTGAACGATAAAATCATTCACACTCACGCTCGTGCCCACAGAATTCGTCACACTGATTCTGCCCTTAGTCGCGCCATTGGGGACAATGGCCCGAATCTGTGCATCCGAATCCACGGCAAAGTTAGCCGGTTTACCGTTAAAGGCCACTGCCGTTGTCGCCATCATCGGTAACGCTTCCCAGCAGTGTTGTGGAGAACACAGTGTCAAGCGTCTGATCCGGGCCGGCATTGGCGCATGGCGGCATATTGACGAATGTCTTGCTCGACCACGGATTTCGTTTAAATATGAACATGCTATCCGGGTTCGTGGTTACCGCCGTGGTGACCGTCACTTCAACCGGGGCTTCGGCACCGCCCTTGTTGACCTGCACCCGCAAAATATTCAGCTCCGGAAAGGGATAACTCATAGTCCACGAGTGGCCGTGGCCATGAAGAAAAAGAACGGGTTTGCCAAAGGCGGCGGCAGCCTGACGAAATGGCGTGGAAAATAGCGTATTTCTGTTTGGCTCGTAATGGGCAAAGATGACGGCGGCGCGGACCCCTCCGGGCGTAGCCTGCCAGCTTTGCGCTTCCAACTGCTGCCTGACCCAATCCGCCGCTTGCTGATAGGCAATGTTTCCACCGTAGATGTTATTGATGCCCATGAACAGCACACCGTTCATGGTGAAGGCCCAATTTTCAGGGCGAACGTTTTGGTGCTCGGCATGGAGTGCACCGCAAAAGTTTTGCTCGAAGCCTATAAAATAATTCAGAAAGTGATTCATTCCCTCCGAAGGGCTTTTGCAATCGACGGTTTCGTTGTCGCCAGGAACGATGTAAGCCGGCACCGCCAATCCCTTCAGCAGGTTCGCGATCGTCGCATAGCGGGACTCATCGCACGAATCGCTGCCGGCGAAAATGTCGCCCACATGTACCAAGAATGCCGACGGACTATACTTGTTGTGGTTGTTAAGTTGTGTTTGAAAAACGGAAAACTCGTTTGCGCTATAAGGAACATCTCCAGTGGCCGAAAATGTAATCGTTTGATCTTGCGCCCAACTTAACCGGTATATGCCCACAAAAGCCAAAAGCAAAAGTCCGCTCTTAATCCGGGATAATTCGCCTCGCAAAATGCGCATAAGAATTCTGCTTCTTTGAATAGCCAACACCACGCTTGCGCGCAGCAATCATAATCCAGTTCGTTAAAAATCAATAGCGGCTGCAAGAAGGTGTTGATATCCCGATCTCTGTAAATGGTATCGTGAAGGTGGTCAGAGAAAATATGTTGGGGTATCTATCTATGGGGCCACAAAAATGTTAAGGAACGACAATTAAATAATTTACCCATTTGAGAGTGAATATAGGCTCTGGAAATGGGTAAGTTATTTAAACGGCGTTCCTAAAGATGTCAAGCGCTGCAATACTTGTTTTCGCCCAATCCTTAGCGGTAGGTATATAATTCACGATTGATTTACTAACAACCGACAATTTTTGCGGAAAGCGCGGAGTATAAAGCGAGGAGTTACAGACGCCTCTCTTTGCTCTCTGCCCCATGCCCTCCGTCCGCGGCCGTAGACATATTCCCTCAGTGACGGGGGTAGCGCCCCGCCTCGCGGGGCAGTCTGGAAGGCTGCGCTACGATTTTCCACCTGTGACTGAGGCATCATCCGTGGACTTATTTCAGCAACGTCATACGTTTGGTTTCAGTAAAAGTGGCTTCGCCACTCCGTCCGCGTGCGACAATCTGATACAAGTAAAGGCTGCTGGCCATAGAGCTGCCAGCTTGATTTTTGCCATTCCAATATATTCCATGCCGGCCTGCCGCTACCTCGCCATCTACGAGCGTGCGCACGAGTTGGCCGGTTTCATTATAGATGTTCATCGTCACCTGGCTCGCTGCCGGCAGCGAAAAGGCGATCAGCGTACTGGAACGTCCGGCCATACCGCTGCCGGAAAACGGATTCGGATAATTCTGTTCGAGCCGGTAAGCGGAAGGAGGCGCCACCAATTTATCGTCACCGGCAATCACACCATCCCGCTTTGCGGGACCCATGGTTGCCTGGGACTTGAGCTCCAAGGCCACCTCCGCCCAATCCGCGGTTCCACTCAATGAACCGTCGACGGTCACGGTTCCAGCGATGGCGACCATCTTATCCTCCACCGCAATCGCGCTGGTCAGGCTACCGCCAACTTGTTTGATTTCTACACGCTCCGTATAACCCGCGCCAGGTGTGTGCGTTCTGGATTTTATCGCCACGGCGCTATAAATCATCGCATCATTCACCGTCGTGGTCAAATTAAATGAATATGAGTTGCTCGCCACGCCGCCTGAGCAAACCGCACTCGCATTTGCGCCATTGGTGTTGCCGGAAATCATATTACCAATTGGATTCATCCCGCCACCTGGCGGGACAACACCGGAGTAGCGTGACACGGTGATCACCGTCGCAGTGGAAGCGCTGGCCAATGTGGCGGTGACCACACCGTTGCTCCCGCCTTGCGGGATGCCTTGCGCTTTCCACACCTCCACGCCCGTCGTGTTCAGTCCGGAACATTGGTCTTTGACTAAAGTCCAAGTCAATCCCAGGCCGGCTACAGACACCACGCTTTTTCTCGGCTGCGTGGAAATCGCCGCCAAATAAAGATGACCGTTCACGCCGGTGAGATCCGCCGAAGTCGCTACTGTCGTCGAGCTGGAAGAACCACCGGTCTGAGTTTCTTCGTGGACAATTAAAGTCGTGGTAAAAGCTGCCGTGACATTTTTATTGCCGTCCATCGTGATGGTCGCGGGATTCGTCGAGCCGCTCAAATCACCGCTCCAGCCGTTGAATTGAAAGCCAGAACCCGGTGTCGCCGTCAACGTCACCTCCGTCCCCGCGTCATAAGTCCCGCCGACGGGATCGAGCGTCACACTGCCCGAACCTACCGTGTTCACCGTCAGCGTATATTGCACCGGGCCGCCTGTTTGCGGCT
>JBOHQZ010000881.1:0-3185 GCA_050732275.1 bacterium | reverse complement strand
CGGTACACATGCTGAGCATCGCCGCCACCAGCGGCAATATGGCGGATATTTACGAGAACACCGCCAAATTTTTGGAGCGCTCGGCTGATTTCAAAAAGAACATCCGCAGCACGTTGTTCATGCCGGCCATCGTTTTCTTCGCCGCGCTTGGCGCGCTGATTTTTTACGTCATGTACATTTTCCCCAAAATTGCCGGCCTGCTGCTCAAATACAAAATCGCCGTGCCGCCGATGACCGCAGCCACGATGGCGATCAGCAATTTTCTGCAGGATAATATCCTTTGGCTCTTGCTCGCCGTCTTTCTCCCGATCATCGGCATAGCTATATATTTCCGCACGGAAAATGGGCGTGTTGCCTGGCACCGGCTGATGATCTCGATACCGGTGGTGGGAAATATGATTTACAAAACCAGCATCGAAGTGTTTGCGCGCATTTTTCACGCGCTCTACAGCGGCTCCGGCGAGAATATCGAAGTCATCAAAATCGCCTCGGAAGCGTGCCGCAACAGCTATATCGAAAAGAAGGTCAAAGAGGCGGTGATTCCCTCCATGTTGCGCGAGGGCAAGAGCTTGAGCGATTCGATGGAAGGGTCCGGCATCTTCCCCAAAAACGTGATCTACACGTTGCGCAGCGGCGAAGAATCCGGCACCTTGCGCGAGTCGATGCTGCGCCTGGCGAACTTCTACGAAAAAGAAACCACCCACAAAATGGCGCGCGTCGTCGATCTCATCAATCTCGTGGTTTCCATGTTCGTGTCCATTTTGATCGTCGTCATCACCCTGGTGTCCTCCGAGGTCGGTTTCGTTTCGCCACCTCAGGGTCCCACCGGCCCCAATATGTCGAATCCGGTGGAAAAATAAGCTTGAAAGCTCGTCGTTACGCCTTTAGGCGTCAAGCGGTTGGATTTAGTAAACGTTTCAAACAATAACATGTTTTTGTGGCAGTCCAAACATTTTACGCCTAAAGGCGTTACTACAAACCCAAAGTTCGTAGTTTCGCCTTCAGGCGTCGAGCGGTTGAATTGAGCAAAACGTTTCAATTAGTAAAACACTTTAGTGGCAGTCCAAACATTTTACGCCTAAAGGCGTTACTACTAACTTTTTATTTGTGAGCTAAGCCAATGCAACCGATGAGCATTCGCATCGGACAAGTTTTGCTGCAAAAGCGCATCATCAACCAGACCATTTTTGAAAAGGCGCTGCAGGCCCAAAAGCAGGAACCAACGGGCAAACAACGGCGCCTGCAGCAGATTTTGGTCGAAGATTTCCAAATCGACCGCCATCAGGTGTACAGCACCATTGCGCAGCTCTACGCCTTCAAGGAAGTCGACCTGGCCGGCGAAAAGCTCGGCGACACGCACCTCGATTTCATTCGCAAGACGCTCGACACCTGCACCGAGGAGGCACGGGGCAAGCTGGTTGGCAAGCGCGTGCTGCCCTTTCGCGCCAGCGCCAGCAGCAAAAATGTGCTGACAGTGATCACCGCGGACCCGCTGGACCGGGAGATCCCGCTGCTGCTGAAAGATTTGCCCTACACCCAGATCGAGATCGCCTATTGCCAATACGAGCAGGTCAGCTCGCTCATCGACCGGGTCATGGCGTTCAAAAACGAGTTCCTGCAGCAGCTCGAAGCCTCGCTGCAAAACGTCGAAGTGGTTGGTTCCGCAGAGGAAGAAGATAAGATCGACGAGGCCGCGCTGGACGCCGAAATCAACCGCAGCATGCTCACCAACCTGATCGAGGGCACGTTGGTCGAGGCGGTGCGCAAAGGCGCCAGCGACGTTCACATCATTCCGAAAGAAAATAACGTCACCGAATTTCATTTTCGCATCGACGGCAAGCTGCAGCTTTGGCATGCGCTGTCCACGGCCCGGCCGGAATCGGTGGCTGCGGTCATCAAAGACCGCTCGATCAACATCGACCGCTTCAACCGCAATGTCGCGCAGGACGGCTTCATCCAGCGCAAGATCGACAATTATCACGTCCGCTTCCGCGTCTCGGTGCTGCCGATCGTGGTCTCGGAATCCAGCCGCAAGTACGAGAGCATCGTCATCCGCGTGCTCGACGACCGCAAGGTGGTCACGGATCTCAAGCTCCTGGGTTTGCAGGAGCAGGCGGCGCGAGATTTCGAGGCGGCGATTCGCAAGCCGCAGGGCGTGATCATCATCACCGGCCCGACGGGCAGCGGCAAAAGCACCACGTTGGTGGCGGCGCTGCACCAGATCATGGATCCCACCAGAAATGTGGTGACCGTCGAAGAGCCGGTGGAATATATGATTCGCGGCGCCCGCCAGGTGAAGCTCGGGCCGAAATTGAATTTTGACCAAGCCCTGCGCTCGATTCTGCGCCACGACCCGGACATCGTGATGGTGGGCGAAATGCGCGATTTGAAATCCGCGGAGATCGCCGTGAGCTTGGCCAACACCGGCCACATCACGTTTTCGACGCTGCACACCAACGACGCGCCGAGCGCCGTCTCCCGTATGTACATGCTGGGCGTCGAGCCGTTTCTGATCGCCAATGCCATCAATCTGATCATGGCGCAGCGTTTGGTGCGCAAGCTCTGTGAGCATTGCAAGCAGCCGGCAAAGAGCATCGATCTGGACATGGCGCGCTTCGTCGGCTTCACCGAGCACGAGATTCGCAACACGGTTTTTTATCAGCACACCGGCTGCGACAAATGCTACGCCGGCTATCGCGGCCGCCAGTGCATCACCGAAGCCCTGCTGTTTACGCCGGAAATTCGCCAGATCATTTTGAAAAACGCCAAGAACATCGACGAAGATATGGTCCGCCAGGAAGCGCTTCGCGGCGGCATGCTGTCCCTGCGCGCTTCCGGACGGGAACGCATTAAAACCGGCACCACAACCATCGAGGAAGTGGTGGCGGCGACGGTCGAATAACAAACACTGGATTGATGGAGTGTTGGATTTCTGGAGTGATGGATTTCTGGAGTGTTGGATTGCTGGAGTGATGGATTTCTGGAGTGATGGATTGCTGGAGTGATGGAGTGTTGCAGCGCTGGTAATTCCATCAATCCAATGATCCAATGATCCAATAATCCAATGATCCAATAATCCAATGATCCAATAATCCAATGATCCAATAATCCAACGATCCAATGATCCAATGATCTAAAACTCCAATTCGAGAAAACCATGGGCTACCGTGAACTTTTCATAGTGT
>JBOHQZ010000880.1:0-3186 GCA_050732275.1 bacterium | reverse complement strand
AAGAACAGCGCCGGGAACGTTTCGGTAAAGATACCGAGCCACTTGTCACCAGTCCGCTGTTGGTACGGATGCTGTTGGTTGTTCACTTCAGCGAGCGCCAATTGCCGGAGCAGCGCGCCGAGCTTTACATGAAAGCCACGGACGCAATGCTGCTGCCGGAGTATGCCCCGGACGAAGAAATCGCCAACCGCATCGGCCGTTTGGTCGGCGGCAGCCGCGAAGTGCATCGTGACCTCGTGCAACACCTGGCGTTTGCCATACACAGCCGCGGGGAAAAACTGGGCCGCGAGATCAGCGAAGGTGATTTGCGCGCCGTGCTGCGGCAGAATCCGGTTTATGCCACCGCGGTCGATGATTTCATCGCTCTCACCCGATTGCGCGGCACCTTGCTGGAAGAGCGCTTGGGGTTTTACCGCTTTATTCATCTGGCTTTTCAAGAATATTTGGCGGCGCGCTATCTGGCCGAGATCAAGCGTGGCGAAAGCGGCGTGGAAGGCATCGCCGCCTTTTTAGAATCCGGCCCGATTTTGGAAAGTTGGTGGCGGGAGCCGGCCTTACTGGTAGCCGGTTATCTCAGTGTCACCTCGCCGCAGACCGCGCAGCTCTATTTACAGCGATTGGCCGGTACCAATGAGCCGGCTGAGAAGCGCCAGCTTACTCCGGAGGTGCAAATGGCGGCTGCCGAACTGGCTGCCACCGCGTGTCTTGAGGTGCCGGCCTCTCCCGAAAGCCTGCGGAAGCAACTGGCGGAACGCCTCGTTGCCCTCTTTCGCCAATCCGATCTCATGGTGCGTGTCCGTCCGATTCTGCGCGCGGCTGCCGGCGAGACGATGGCGCGACTCGGTGACCCGCGGCCGGAAGTCACTACAATTGACGCCATGCAATTCTGTCTCGTTCCGGTCGGGCCGTTTTGGATGGGCAGCGATAAAAGCGATAAAGAGGCATGCGATGACGAAAAACCACTGCATCGTTACGATAAATTAGATTATGATTTTTGGATGGCACAATATTCGGTGACGGTGGCGCAATTCTGTACTTTTGTCGAGGCGAGCAAACACAAACCTGAAGATGCGGACAGTCTACATGATTTGCCGAATCGACCAGTGGTTAAGGTGACGTGGTATGAAGCCGTGAAATTCTGCGAATGGCTGACGAAGAAATGGCAGCGCGAAAGCAAGTTGTCCCAAAATTGGGCGGTACACCTGCCGTCGGAAGCAGAATGGAAAAAGGCGGCGCGAGGAGGCTTGCAGATTCCTATTCAACCCATCATCAAATCAAGTGACGCGTTACCACACGGAATAAATATGTCTCTACGTGACAATCCCGAACCCACACGGCGTTATCCTTGGGGCAACGAGCCGGACCCCAATCGTGCCAATTATGATGACACCGGCATTGGAACCACAAGCACCGTGGGCTGCTTTTCCAACGGCGAAAGTCCCTATGGCGTGCAAGAACTTAGCAGCAATGTATGGAAATGGACGCGCAGCTTGTGGGAAGAAAAATCGGATAAGCACAATTTCAAATATCCCTATGATCCGGCCGATGGCCGTGAAAAACTTGTTGCGTCTCATAATGTCACCCGTGTGTTGCGCGGCGGCGCGTTCAACAGTATTGTCAGGAACGTGCGTTGCGTCTGTCGCTTCGGGGAATCTCCGGAAGGCTGGAGCAGGGATATCGGTTTTCGGGTAGTGTTGCGCCCATTACTCTGATCTCTGAATTCTCTGAACTCTGTAACTCTGAAGCTCTGTACTCTGAGGTGTCCAGAGGGGCGAAGCCCCTTTGGTCGAAAATTTTTTATATTTTTTGTCCGTGGCAAAAGGCAAATGGCAGGCAAAAGAAATGACCCTGCCGTTTGCCCCTTGCCATTGGCAAGGCGGGATAGGCTTGAGCAACTGCCTTCTTCGCGGCGGTGCGTTCAACAATAATGACAGGAACGTGCGTTGTGCCGCGCGCATCAGGAACAATCCGAACAACCGGAATGACAACATCGGTTTTCGTGTGGTGTTGCGCACATTTTTCTTTCACACCGGAATTGCCTGGCGGTTCGTTATTGGGCTTCCAGGCCGAGGTGAAAAGATGCAAAAAACGACATCTCAAGAATGGCGGAGCCTATTCCGGGCCGCGACCTTCAAAGTCCGGGCAAATAACAACCGTCCGCCTCCTGTCCCGATCTTCGGGACTGAGGCGGGACAAATTGTTCGTCGTGTTGCTCAACGGGCGTAGACTTCAGGCATGAGAAGTTCGGGAACGAGAAAAATTATTGGCAATGCCAAGCGCTTTTCTTAATTCCCACGCATGACGCCTGAAGGCGCAATTACGAACGCAACTACAGACGTTGCAACGAACTTTTCGCTTGCATGTTAGCAGCGTTTCGCTTATCGTTAAGAAAAGGCCAAGCTGTTAACGCACAAAGGAATAGCCATGAGCCACGCCAACATGCTTGAACACATCAAAGCCGAGCTTGACTATGTCGATGCGGAAGCATTGCTGTCGATTTCGGAAATAATCAACCAGGCGAAACGCAAAGTTGCTGTCGTTCCCCAACTTGCTGCCGGTTCGCCACCAACCCGTGCGAATAAAGCGATACCGGTTCGACCGTCATCGCAATTCGTTGGCGAAAACTGGACCTTGGAAGAATTTGAACGTCTCTCACCGGAAGAGCGTGCCACGCGAAAATGGCGGTTGAAAGGAAAAAATCATGCCTGGCTCCAAGAGAAATTTTCGACGCTCAACGCAGCATGGGTGGTTGTAGTCAATGGCGAAGTTATTGCATCAGGAAAAAGCTTGAAGAATAAACTTTTGCCGCAGCAACTTATAGAAATCAGCCGGCAAACTGGGAAATTCCCCTTTGTCTTTGTGAATGATAAATTCATTGCTATTGAAGAAAATACTTCGCCATGGCACGAGACGATTCAAGCTGAGGACTATTACCCCACGCTTCCCATAGTTTTACACACGGCTTTTGATGTCGTTGAGGTGGTTGGCGATTTTGACACGGGGTGTTCGCATACGTTTGTCGATTATGACTTTCTCGCCGCTCAAAAGATCAGCCAACGCGAAGCCATCGAGGATTTCGAAAAGCATCAACATCTTAATCGCGACTTTGTTTATGTTGATAAGCCCGTGCGAGTTGAGTTACCCGCAAATTCAAGCACGACACGCACTTTGGATACACTGATATAC
>JBOHQZ010000879.1:0-3203 GCA_050732275.1 bacterium | reverse complement strand
TTTGTGACGATCATTGCTTTGAGAAAAATATTGATTCGTAAATTATCAATTGATAATTTTCAATTGACAATTGTCAATTCACTTTAGGTGCTGCCATAGCAATGTTATGAGCGAATACCAATACTACGAATTTCAAGCGATTGATCGTCCCTTGAGCGAAAAAGAGCAGGCCGAAGTTGGCAGTTTCTCCAGTCGAGCCGAGATCACACCGACGCGCGCCGTGTTCATCTACAATTACGGCGACTTTCCCGGCGACCCCCAAAAAATCTTGCTGAAATATTTCGATGTAATGTTGTACTTGACCAATTGGGGAACCAAACAGCTTGTCTTTCGCCTGCCACGATCTCTTGTTGATGCGAAGGCACTCGCAAGTTACTGCTATCAGGATTTGATCTCGACCTTGGTCACAAAAAGTCATATCATTTTGGATTTTTGTTTGCGCGAAGAAGACGGAGGCGGATGGGTCGAGGGCGAAGGCTGGCTCTCTTCGCTTGCCATGTTGCGCCGTGACATATTGCTTGGAGATTACCGTGCGTTATATCTTGCCTGGCTCAAGGCGATCAGCATTTATGAGGAAATTGAAGAGTACGAAGATCCGCTCGAGCCGCCGGTTCCTGCCGGTCTCAAGAAATTGTCAGCGCCGCTCAAAAGCCTTGTCGAATTTTTTGAAATCGATGATAACCTCATCGCTGTAGCCTCGGATGCGAGTGCTGCAAATAAAAAAACCGTCGCGCTTGACTTAGAGCAACAAGTTGCCAAACTCTCCGAGCAGGAGCGCATCGATTTCCTTGTCAAAGCCGCTCGAGGCGATCCTCGGGTCAATGTTCAACTCTTGAAGAGGCTGAAGAAGCTTGCACCAAACCAACGAGAGCGAAGTGTACCATCTCTTACTTCCCAGCGCAAAGCCTCAGAATTGCTCACCGCCGCTGATGTAAGGGCTGATCGCAGAAAAGTGCTGGAAACTAAAAAAGCAGACAAGGCCAGAATCCGGCGACTCAATGCAATGGCTCAGCAAGAGCCGGAAATGTGGAAACAGGTTTTTGATCTCATTAAAACGAAGCAAACCAAAGCCTACGACCAAGCGGATCAAGCTTCTCACCGAACTGCACGATTTGGCGCAACATTTCCACCGGTCGGAGGAATATGAATCTCGTCTCGGCCAAATCCAGCAAGACTTCAGTAGTCTTTCTGGGCTGAAGTCGCGGCTCAGACGGGCGGGGTTGATAGTAAAAAAATAAGAGGGGAAAACCATTGAAATCAACCCAGAATTTCCTTATATTTAATGCAATTTGTGTATTTTGCAACGGGGCTCGCGACCTCTGATTTCTGACAACACGACAATGCATGAGAGGAATCCTTATCGCATGGCGCGTTTAGAAGAGTTGACGCGAGGAGCGTCAATAAAGGGCATCCTGCCCGACAATCTCATCACCGTTGTCGACGTCAAATGGTTCGGCTCGGCTGTCATTGAGCTGACTTACAAAGACGCGAGCGGCCGGCTCGGCAACGAGCTCATTTATCGCGACCGCGAGCCAACGCTCGAAATCGTCACTGCCGGACGGCCGTGGAGCTTCGATGGCGATGGTGCGTTGTTGCGCCTCGTATCCGAAGCGTATCGCATCCGCTTGGCACATCTCTTCGACCCGCGCCTGGCGGTGCATACTTCACTCGTTGATCCTCTGCCCCATCAAATCACTGCGGTGTATGGTGAGTTGCTTTCGCGGCAGCCGCTGCGTTATTTGCTGGCCGACGACCCCGGCGCCGGCAAAACCATCATGACCGGTTTGTTTCTCAAAGAACTTCTCGTTCGCGGCGATTTGAAGCGCTGTCTGATTTGCTGTCCCGGCAGCTTGGGCGAACAATGGCAGGATGAACTCAATCAGCGCTTCCAACTGCCGTTTGATATTCTGTCCCGCGAGATGATGGAAACCTCCCGGAGTGGCAATGCCTTCGCGGAACGCAATCTCATCATCTGCCGTCTCGATCAACTTGCCCGCAACGAAGGTATTCAAGCCAAACTGGAGCTGACGGATTGGGACGTCATTGTCTGCGATGAAGCGCATAAAATGTCGGCTTCATTTTTCAGCGGAGAAATGAAAGCCACCAGGCGCTATCGCCTCGGACAATTGCTCGGCAGAATCACCCGCCATTTTCTATTGCTCACCGCTACGCCACATAACGGCAAAGAAGAAGATTTTCAACTTTTCATGGCGCTGTTGGATGCCGATCGCTTTGAGGGCCGCTTTCGTGATGGCGTGCATCTCGTCGACACCTCCGATCTCATGCGCCGCATGGTGAAGGAACAGCTTGTCAAATTCGATGGCAGGCCTTTGTTCCCAGAACGCCGCGCTTATACAATCAATTACAAACTCTCGGATCTCGAAGCCCTTCTTTATAAAACCGTGACGGATTATGTGCGCGAAGAAATGAATCGCGCCGACCGTCTCACTGCCGCCGGTGAAGGCCGGCGCGGCAATATGGTCGGCTTCGCGCTCACCATCTTGCAACGCCGTCTCGCTTCCTCTCCCGAAGCTATTTATCAGTCGCTCAGGCGCCGGCGTGAACGCTTGGAGAAACGCCTGCGCGAAGAAAAACTGCTCAAGCGCGGCGCGGAAGTTGGGCTGGACACCACCGAAGGTTTGTCCTTGCCGGCAGATGAAAATAGCCTCGATGAATTCTACGATGAAACGCCAGCCGTGGAATTGGAACAGGCCGAGGAAGAAATCGTCGATCGCGCTTCCGCAGCACGCACCATTGCTGAGCTGGAAGCCGAAATCGCCACACTGAACACTCTGGAAAATTTCGCGTTGCAAGTGCGACGAAGCGGTCACGACCGCAAATGGGAAGAACTCTCGGAAATGCTGCAAGGCAAAAGCGAGGCAACCGCCTCCAATGAATTCTTTGATTTCTCCGGTCATCGTCGCAAGCTGATCGTCTTCACCGAACATCGTGATACGCTAACTTATCTCGCCGAAAAGATCGGCAGCTTGCTCGGACGTTCGGAAGCGGTGGTCACGATTCACGGTAGCATGGGGCGTGAAGATCGCCGCAAAGCCCAGGAAGCCTTCGCGCAGAATAAAGAAATGCAGATTCTCGTGGCCACGGACGCCGCCGGCGAAGGCATCAACTTGCAGCGCGCGCATCTCATGATCAACTATGATCTGCCGTGGAACCCCAATCGCATCGAGCAACGGTTTGGCCGC
>JBOHQZ010000878.1:0-3203 GCA_050732275.1 bacterium | reverse complement strand
TCGCCCGTTCATCGTGCAAACCGAAAATGCCCAAGTCCGCGTGTTGGGGACGAAATTCGACCTCAAGTCGCGCCGGCGCAAAACGCAGCTTGTGGTTGAAGAAGGCATCGTGGCTTTGCGCTCTGCCACTGCTGCGGCGGAAAACAGCGTCATCGTGCGCGCCAATGAGATGAGCCTCTGTTTCGATCATTTGCCGCCGCAAAAGCCGGAGCGGGTGAATGCGGCGTATTGGTTGGGGTGGCTGCGCAATAAATTTGTTTTTGATAAAATGCCGCTGCAGGAAGCCGCCGAAGAATTGCAACGCTTCTACGATTTTGAGATCAAATTGGCCGATCCGGAGCTGGGAAAGCTGACCATCACTGGAGAATTCGAACAAGAGCCGCTCGAGGATATCTTGTCTGTCATCTGCCGGGCCCTGAATTTAAAATACCGGATCGATGGCAAAACGTATTTCATTTCAGGATGAACGAATGTATGTGGAAGCATGAATTGAAGCTCTCCATCGTTTGTTTTTTTGTCGCTCTCGCGTGCCTTGGGGCGCCGGCGGCCAATCAAAATGATCCTCTGGTGACATTGAAGCTGGAGAACGCGCCGCTGCGCCTGGCGCTGCAAAATATTTCACGCCAAACCGGCGTCACCTTTGTTTATGGCGATGCATGGCTGGAGGGCACGGTGATTAGCTGTGATCTCGAGCACATCCCGTTGGAGAGAGCGCTTGAGGTTTTATTGATGAACACCGGGCTTTCGTACGAAAGAGTGAAAGCCAAAAGAATCATTATTTATAAAAAAGGCGCGCTTCGACATTTCAGCGTCGCCGGTTTGGTTGTTGATGCCCAAACCGGCGAAACCCTGCCTTATGCGAATATTAGGTTACAGCGGTCGCGTTTGGGAGCGTCTGCCGATCGTGAAGGCCGGTTTTCTTTGCCGAATCTTGCGGCGCCGTGCACTTTGCAGGCGCCGCATGTCGGCTATTTCCCCCAAACGCTTGCGGTCGATTCTTCGACCAGCGCTTTGCGCATCGCGTTACGGCAAAAGGCGCTGCGGCTGCAAGGGCTCGTCGTCAAGGCGGAAAATTGGGACCTCGTTCAAGTCTCCGAAGTTGCAAGCCATCTCGCCATCTCGCCGGCCGCGTTTTCAAACCTACCGAGTGCCGGCGAAAAAGATATTTCGCGATCTTTGCAGCTTTTGCCGGGAATCAATACGGTTAATTACGGCGCCTCGGGCGTGCACATTCGCGGCGGGGTGCCGTCACAAAATCTGGTCTTGTTGGATGGCATGATGCTGTACAACTCGGATCATGCGTTTGGTTTATTCAGTGCGGTTAACAGCGACGCGATCAAAGACGTTCGCGTGTATAAAGGCGGATTCCCGGCCAAGTTTGGCGGCCGGCTTTCCGGTGTGATGGAGGTCACCGCCAAGTCGGGAGATTTTCACCGGCCGCGTTTGAGCTTGGGCATGAATCAACTGGAGGCCCATGGGGTGCTGGAAATTCCATTGGCTGGAAAAGGCGCCGTGCTGCTCTCGGGCCGGCGCCCATTTTCTGAGAACGTGCCGGGCGGACTTTATGAGCGCGTCGTTGATGCGCTCTTCACGAATGCCACGTCCGTCCAGTACGATCTCAATAAAGTTGAAATAGCGGAAGTTTTATCACGTTCCGGCGTTCGTTTTTTTGATCTGCTCGGCAAGTTAACCTGGATGCCGGGGAAAAAAGATATTCTGGCGCTGAGCTTTTACTCCGGGCGGGATAAGAGCAAAAGCCATGAAACGTTCCGCGTCTCATTTTTTGCTGATTCTCTCGGCAGCGTCGTTGATTCAGCCCGGGTTGAAGAGCAGGCGAAATGGGGCAATCGCGGCTACAGCGGCAAATGGCACCGAGCCTGGTATGATGATCTCAGCTCAACGGCCATGATCACGTATTCGGATTATTCCAGCGAGCACGAGGTCTTGCATTCCTCTTCTATTACGCGCAACGATGCGGCGTTTCCCTCGCCGGGTGGCTTTAAATTTTCGGCATTACCCTTGGGGCTACAGGCGACCAATCATGTGAAAGAGACGACTTTTCGGCTCGATAACAGTTGGAAGCTGCCTCAACACCATGCCCTGGAATTTGGGGCGGCGGTGACTTTGACTAAGATTGCCTTGAAAGATGAGGGCTATTCGATTCGTGTAAACAATTTGTTGGCGTTAAACGCATTTCAGCAACAGGAAAAGTCCAGGCTGCTTTCTCTCTATGCGCAAGATGAATGGACCCCATTGCCAAAACTGCGTATGACCGCCGGGCTCCGCGTTAATCGCTACTCTTTGGAGAACAAAGTCAATTGGGAGCCGCGCTTCTCGTTGGGTTATCCGGTTTCGCAACACCTTACGGTGAAGGGGGCGTGGGGACGTTATTATCAATACGTGATGCAATATGGCAATAACTTTCAAGATCTTTATTAGGCAGCTCTTGGGTTTTAGCCGAGGGCAATCTTTTGCGGCCCGGATTTGCGGAGCACAACATCATCGGCGGAAAATTTGAAAACGAGAATTTGCTGTTGGATATCGAGCTTTATCATAAACGCCTGGAGGGCATTGTCGAGCTGCTCGACGGCCGGCAATTTGTCGGGCGCGAAGGCGAGCCGAGCGCGCGTCTTCAAAGTGCAGGAAGCGCCAACGGTGTGGATATTCTGCTGCAGAAGAAAACCGGCGCGGTCACCGGATGGGCGAGCTATAGTTTGAGCCAAGCGCGGACCAATGTGAAGCTCAATGACGGGAGCGCAGGCTCTTATCTGAGCAATCAGGACAGCCCACATAATTTCAAGCTGGTTGGAAATTACTCTTATCGGAATTGGAATTTTTCCGCGACGTGGCAATATGCTTCCGGAAAGCCCTACACGGTTCCGGTCGTTGCGCCCTATCACGACGCTGCACTCGCTTTGCCGTATTACTTGTTTTACACCCCGCCATTTCGCAACGATCATCGCCTGCCCGCAACACACCGCCTCGATCTTAGCGTCACCCGCGCATTCTCCAGCCGGCTTTGCCAGGGCAAGCTCGGCCTTTCCGTCTTGAATGTTTACGATCGCAAAAACGTGTGGTTCCGTTATTTCACGATTCGAAACAAAAAGCTCGCTCCCGTCGATGTAAACATGTTTGAGATTACGCCGGCACTTTTTCTTGAACTGCGGTTTTAGCGGGCGACGCAGGCTTTTCAGACACGCCGA
>JBOHQZ010000877.1:0-3205 GCA_050732275.1 bacterium | reverse complement strand
AGATGGTGTTGATGCGTTGAAAATTTTTAATTCACATTTTTTTTCATATTAAACCCGGAAAGGAGTAGCCTTATGGATGCTTCAAAGTTAAAATGGATGAAGCGCGGGACTTGCTCGGTGGTTGCTGCGCTGATGAGTTTTTTCACCTGGGAGCTGCACGGCCAGGAGATGAGGCCAATAAGCCAATCATCGATGGAAAAACTCACCAAACCTGCCGCCGTGCAAATTGAAATGTCAGATGGCAACTGGCTGCGGCATGAGCTTGATAAGCAGCCGGCCGGCGGCATGAAAGCTGAAGACGCCCAACCCCGAACTTTAGCGAAAAATTCCCAGCCGTTTTGGGATATCATCATGTTCGAGGGATTTGAGACGTCGTTTCCGGCAAACCAGTGGGCCATCAGCTTTAAGAACGTCGCTCCTTATTTTTGGAACGATGTCAGCCATAATCCCCGCACCGGCGCTTTGAGCGGTTGGTGCGCTGGTGGAACAGTATCCCCCAACCCCGTGCTCAATCCGGCGACAGGCAATTACGTCAACAATATGAATTCTGTAATGGTCTTTGGACCGTTCAGTCTATCCGGCGCCACTAACGCGAAATTGGATTTTTGGTATTGGCTGGATTCGCAGGTAGACTACGATTTTTTAATCTGGGCCGCTTCGACAAGCCCGAGTGGCCCTTTCCACGGGTTTCAAACGAGCGGTAATTCCGAGGGTTATCAGTTTCAGAGTTTCGATCTTAAAAACGTGCCGACACTCGGCAATCTGCTGGGGAGGCCGCAAGTTTATATCGCCTTTTTCTTTCAATCCGATTTCACCGAAACGCAACGCGGCGCTTTTCTCGATGACATCTTCTTGCTCAAACAGCCGAGCACCACAGTGATCAAAGCCGATTTAGTGCCTTATGAGGTGTATCTGCGTACGGGTCCCAATGGCACCGGCACAGTCGTCTCGAATCCTGTGCTGGGACAATCCTATTATCCTCATTTCAATTGGCGCAATGAGGGGCCGGTGGCCGCCAACAATTTTCGCTGGGAGGTCCGGCTCAACGGCGCCGTGGTCTGTTCCAACAATAATCAGAGCGCCAGCCCCAACACGAGTTTCACTTCTTCTTGCCAAACGGCTTTAATTTGGAATTGTCCGAGCGGCGCGAATAATCTCGAAGCCGTGATGGACGTCACCGAAGTCATCGATGAGACCGGCGAAACCAATAATACGGCAAGCAAAAGCTTTCCTTGCCCGCTGCCAGATCTGGTGGGGAAGCGCATTTATTTGCGCACCGGGCCGAACTCCGGTTCGGAGGTCGACAGTCCCGTGGCCGGCCAGTCATATTATCTTCACTTCGATTGGAGCAATACCGGCAGTTCGGTGCCCGACGCGCGCATCGATCTCAAATTCAACAACACCGTGATTTGCAGTTACAACAGCGGCTTCATTCCGGCCAGCCACACGTCAACGAGTTGGTGCACCACGCCGGTCATTTGGCCCGCGCCTCCCACCGTCGTGTTTATTGAAGGCGCGCTGGATGTGAATAAGGTGGTGACTGAGCAAGATGAGAATAATAATGTCATCAGCCGCTCTTTTGTTTCGGCGCAGCCGAACCTGACGACGACGGCATTTTCGTTCAGCCCCATCTCGGCCAATGCCGGCGGTTCCGTTACGCTCTCCGGCACGATAATCAACAATGGCGCATTTGCCACACCGACTGGCATCAAAGTCAATTTCTATCTCTCAGCCAATTCCAACGCGCCGAATTTGAATCTGCTCTTGCTCTCCACGACGATAGCGGCGTTGGGCGCAGGACAAAGCAATAATTTTGCTCTTCTTGGCACGGTTCCTTTGAATATCGCCTCGGGTTCATACTACGTTTGGATCAGCATTGATCCTGACAAAACGATCGGCGAGAGCAATGAAAATGATAATCTGCTTTTCTCCACGACACTGCTGACAGTAACGACGACGCCGGCCGCTGGGGAGATCAAACCCGTGGCTGGTGCGACGCAAAGCATCGGCACGCCATTCACGGTCGAAGTGACGGTGACCAACGTGCAAAATCTGTTTGGAGTCGGCTTTGAATTGAACTACAACACCACTTACTTGGATGTGGTGGGAACGCCAACGGCAGGCGCGTTCATGGGCAGCGATCCGATTTTTCTGCCCACGGTGAATGACCCGGCTGGCAAAGTCAGCATTGGCGTCAGCCACAAGGCCGGGCAACCGAGCTCTACCGGCAGTGGTGTCGTGGCGCGAGTGACTTTTAACTCACTGGCCTCGACGCCGCCGGGAACGCCAGCGGTATTTTCAATCAGTGCGGTCTCGGCAAACGATGCTGCCGGCAGTGTGATTGCCCTAACGCCATCCAACCTCGCGATCACCTTGGGTTCCACTTGTGCGGTGTGGCCTGGCGATACGAACAACGATGGCGTCGTCAACCAAGCGGATGTTTTGCCCATCGGATTGCATTGGAGCCGAACCGGGCCGCCACGCCAAGGCGCTTCTTTAAGTTGGACAGCCCAACCTTGTCCGGTATGGACTCCGGTTACTGCCGCGAATGCTGATGCCAACGGTGATGGCGTGATCAACCAAGCGGATGTGCTGCCGGTTGGATTAAACTGGGGCCGGACACACACGTCTATGATGGCGGAACCACTGGGGAAAGCTCATTCTTCTTTCAGCGCATTATTGGAGCCGGAGATCGATTCCGTGCCGATGCCGGGCGAGCAATTTTCCATTCGGATGAAATTATCGAAAGCGACTGATCTCTTCGGGCTTGCTTTTGAATTGTCGTATGATCGGCCCGGCGAATTGCAAATTTTAGCCGTTGAACCGGACGAGGGTTTCAGCCCAGAGGCATTGTTTTACTCCAAAGTCGATGAGGCCACTGGGAGAATCGCTGTCGGCATCAGCCGTAAAGCCGGGCAGGAGGGGAGGCTAATGGCCGGATCAGTGGTGCGGATTAAAGCGAAGCTTGCCGCCAATGCCCGTCTCGGCGAAACCATGACGTTCTCATTGCAGGATGAAGTAGCCAATGACGCTGCTGGCCGTCTGATCGAAGTTCACTCGCAAGTTTTGCGCATGAAGATCGGATTGGCAGCAGATGCCGAGGCGGAAAATAAATCGCAGCTTATTGGCGACTATCGGCTCCATCAGAATGTGCCCAATCCTTTTTCCGCGAACGGAACATTGGGCAATCCCGGCACCACGATTC
>JBOHQZ010000876.1:0-3211 GCA_050732275.1 bacterium | reverse complement strand
GTGATTCTTTGCCGCCGTTCATTAAAGAAGCCATTAAAATTAAATCACCCGGCGCCGCTGCAAATGCCACGAACAAATTAGGAATGGCGCACGTCATCGCCTTGCGTTCGCGCGGACGCAATCTCGGATATATGGCCTATCTCACGCCGGCGGATAACGCCGTCTCGGCTTTTGTGCATGCTCACGACCTCGCCTTTGCGGCGGATATTGCTGATCGCGCCGCGCTGGCGATCGAGAATGCGCGCCTGTTCCACGAGATCGATGAGAAGGCCATGGCCTTGGAACGCGCCAACCAATTCATCTCGGAATTCCTTGCCAGCGTCTCGCACGAGCTGCGCACGCCGATGCACTCGATCTTGCAGTTCTCCGAAATTCTTTTGAGCGAAGTTCCCGGAGCGCTCAACCCCGAGCAAAAACGCCAGATCGAGGTGGTGCAGCGCAGCGGCAAGAATCTGCTGGTTTTGCTCAATGATATTTTAGATCTCAGCAAAATCGAAGCCGGAAAAATGGAGGCCATCATCGAAGAATTTGAGCCGGCGCAAGTCATTCGCGAAGCCGCCGATTCCATCCGGCCACTGTGTGAGAAAAAGTCCCTGGCGCTGCGTGTGCGCCTCGACGAAAACCTCCCCGAGCAATTCCGCGGTGACCGCAGCATCCTCTCGCGCGTTTTGACCAATCTCCTGGGCAACGCCGTGAAATTTACCGAAAAAGGCGAAGTCGAAATTAAAGCGCGCCAACGGGATCGCACGCTTGTTTTCTCGGTGCGTGATACGGGCATCGGCATTCCGGCCTCACGGCAAAAAGAAATTTTTGAGCCGTTCCGGCAACTGGAAAATTCTGAAAAGCGCCGGCACGGCGGTACCGGCCTCGGCCTGGCCATCTCGAAAAAAATGCTCGCCATCATCCACGGCAAGATCGAAATCGAGAGCGAAGCAGGCAAAGGCGCGAAGTTCACCGTGCACATTCCGGAATCGACTTTGCCGGCCCGCGCGGCCGGCCGGGACGGCCGTATTCGCCGCGACCAAAAGAGCAAAAAAGAGGCTGCCAAAGAAGCCCCGGCCAAAAAGGAAAAAACGGGTTTGGGTTTTTCCCTGGTCAATCGCGCCAAATTGCCGCGCATTCTCGTCGTCGAAGACGATGAGAGCACGCGCTATGCGATGCAATTCATTTTGGAGAACGCCGGCTATAAAGTTGATTTTGCCGAAGGCGGCGAGAGAGCCTTGCTCGCCGCGCAGCACCAGCGCCCCGATCTCATCCTGATGGACATTATGATGCCGAACATGGACGGCTATCAAGTGGCGCGCATGCTCAAAGCCCAGAAACAGCTCGCGCACATTCCGGTTATCGCCTTGACCGCCCGCGCCATGAAAGGCGACCGCGAGAAAGCCCTCGACGCCGGCTGCAACGATTATCTCACCAAGCCCTTCGAGAGCAAAGACATTCTAGGCATGCTGGAGAAATGGCTGGGAAATGGGGCGTAACCCCTGCGGGCGCAGCCAGACCGCAGCCAGACGACCCGTCTGGCATAACTTTCAGAGAATGTCTTGCTTTGTGTCGAAGAAATCATTATGTTATAATTCGTAAGAAATTTTATTTCTGGGCAAACAAGCCATGAAATTTAGATACGAGGCTAAACCATGCAGGTAGCATCAAGCAAAATCAGCAAGAACGGTAAGAAGGCGAAGAAATCCCTTCGAAAATAACCAAAGAACAGTTTCTTGCTGAAGCGATGCTTTACGAACCAGATCGTGAAAAAATAATTTCAACACTCGTGGAACAACTGCACGCCTACGAGAAGAAATATCGTATGCGATCGGAGATTTTTTTCAAACTTATTGTCGGTACACCGCTCGAAGATCAAGAAGATTTTCTGGATTGGGCAACATGTTATCGACAGTATTTTAAACTATTTCAAGCGGAACTTAGCACAGAGAGCGCTAAGGACGAATATGTTCATTCAATGGTAATATCGAGGATTTTATCAAGCTTGCCGCGCCGTATTTTCTTTGAAAATGATTTGCTCAATAAACCAAGCAGGTAACGAGCATGAATAATTCCGACCTCAAAAAACTCCTCGACAAGCTCGCCCACGACATCCGCGGGCGGGTGCATAACGCCAAGCTCAATCTTGAAGCTGCAGAGATGCTGGCGAAAAAAGACGGCGGGCCGCAGCAGGAGCGCCTGCTCAAGCATCTTGCGCTCATCACCGGCGAGTTGGAGAAGTTGCAAGATCTAGTCCAGGATTTTACGGCCAAATTGAAATAGCCCGTCTTTTCTTTCGTGGTATCGTCTTCAGGCGATTCAGCGTGGAGGAAAAATTGCCCGAATCTCGCGAAAAAATCTTGCTCGTCGACGACGAGCCGAGCGCTTTAGCACCGCTCGAAACGCTACTCGAAGAAAACCACGCGCTTTTGACGGCGACGAGTGGTAATACGGCGTGGCAAATTTTACAGGAAGAGGACATCGCCGTCGCCGTTGTCGATCTCGCGTTGCCCGACTTGAACGGCCTGGAATTGTTGCGCCGCCTGCGAGAGAACAATCTCGCCACCGAGCTGATTATGGTGACCGGTCATGGTTCCATCGACTCGGCGGTGGAAGCGATGCGCAGCGGCGCTTACGATTATTTGACCAAGCCGGTCGAAGGCGAGCGCTTGCAGCAAATCATTGCCAAAGCCATCGAAAAAAATGCGCTCACCGTTTCCAACCGGGCGATGGCGACGCAGTTGCGCGAGCTGACGAGCTACGAGGAGCTGACCGGCCAGAGCGAGTCCATGCGCGAGATTTATAAACTGATCGAGGCCGTCGCTAAATCCGATACCAGCATTCTCATCACCGGCGAAAGCGGCACCGGTAAAGAGCTGGTGGCGCGCGCCGTTCATCAACGCAGCACCCGCAGTAAAGCGCCTTTCGTTGCGGTCAATTGTTCGGCGTTGCCGGCAGATATTCTTGAAAACGAGTTCTTTGGCCACGAAAAGGGCGCCTTCACCGGCGCGCTCGCGGAGAAACCCGGTTGTTTCGAGCTGGCCGATCATGGCTCGCTTTTCCTCGATGAAATCGGCGAAATGCCTTATGAGCTGCAAGCCAAATTACTGCGCGTGTTGGAAGAGAGAAAATTCCGCCGCCTCGGCGGCCGCAAAGAAATCTCGGTCGACGTGCGCGTCATTTCCGCGACGAATCGCGATGCCCGCCGCGCCGTTAAAGAGAAAATTTT
>JBOHQZ010000875.1:0-3217 GCA_050732275.1 bacterium | reverse complement strand
ACTCGTATAATTTGGGGGCGGCAGCGGTCTCAGCGCGGCAGCTTTCCTCTTTGCAGTCGAGAATGCGCAGCGGATTTTTTTCGAAGCGTTGCTGGCAGGTTTGGCAAAGATGTTTGAGGCGCGGCCGCAAATATTCACGCAGCGTGTTTTTATACGGCTCGCGGCAAGCCGCGTCGCCGACGCTGTTCAATTTCACCACAAAACGGTCGAGCTGAAAAGCGCGGTAAATTCCAATCGAAAGCGCAATGGCTTCGACATCAGCGGCAGGATCAGGCGAGCCGATAATTTCCGCGCCAAATTGGTGAAACTGGCGCAAGCGGCCGGCTTGCGGATTTTCCTGGCGAAACGTCGGGCCGAGATAATATAATTTGTTGACCGGCTGCTTTTTGCCGAGATTGTTTTCAACGTACGCGCGCACGACGCCGGCGGTAAGCTCAGGCCGCAGCGTCAAACTTTTGTCGCCGCGGTCGACGAACGTGTACATTTCTTTTGAGACGATGTCCGTCAGTTGGCCGATGCCGCGGGCAAAAAGCTCGGTCTCCTCGAAAATCGGCGTGCGAATCTCGCTGAAACCGAAACGCGCCATGACTTGTTGAATCACGGCTTCTGCCGCCTGCCATTTGCCGATTTCCTCCGGCAAAATATCGCGGGTGCCTTTGATACGTTGGAATCGCATGGGGTTATATTGTCGCGGAGTTTCCAAAACTGTTGCATAGTGCATGGAGCAAAGCGCATGGCGTTCTCATCCGCTTTGCTCTATGCCTATGCTCTATGCACTTTAATTCTCCAAATACTTTTCTTCTTCCCGAATGATCGCCTCGAACGCTGCTTTCGAATTGGTCGAGGCCATCAGTTGATCCCGGAATTCGCGTTTGTGCATAAGGCGCGAAATGCGGCTGAGCGCTTTCAGGTGTGGGCCGGTTTGATCCGGCGGGCCGACGAGCAGCCAGATCAGCCGCACTGGCCGGTCGTCCATGGATTGAAATTCCACCGGCTCTTTGGTTATACCCAAAGCCACAATGATCGACGGCGCGGCTTCGCTTTTGCCGTGGGGAATCGCCACGCCGTCGCCGACGCCGGTGCTCATCACGGCCTCGCGATCCAAAACCGCCTTGAGAACGTCGCTCCGGTCTTTGATGCAACGCGCCGCCGCCAGCAAGTCTACCATCTCTTCGATCACCTGCCGCTTTTCCTGGCCGGACAGATAAATCTTTATCAAATTTTCCGAAAGAATATCTTTTAATTTCATTATTGAAACTCCTTGCAGGCGTAGCCTTGCCACCGCAGCTTTGCAAACACATTCGCACCAACGCCAATAACTACGCCTCCTCTCTCCGTGCAGAATCCACCTGTGGGCTTGCCTTCTTACCCATGCCCGGGCATGAAGCGGTTGGAAATCTTGCGGCACACCGGCTTGATTTGGCGAAAGATAACAATTTATGACAACGAAACCACAATTGCAACTCATTTTTAACTTTCATGCAGCAGCGGGCGGCCTTTTGCGCTCGACGAAAAGCAGCGCTACGGCCACGGCCAGAGCGGTTATGCTCACCCACAAACCGCGCGTGAAAGCATTTGAGTGAAAGCGAAATTCAACCTGGTGTGCGCCTGCAGGTATGCTGATCGCTCGAAAGCAATAGTTGGCCCGAGAGGTTTTCACCGGCTGGCCGTCAACATAAGCTTGCCACCCCACAGGATAATAATTATCACTCAACACCAGCATTTGCGGAGAAGAACTTTGTGTAGAAATCGTCACCGCATGGAAATCGTATTTGGTGATTTGCGCCGTCGCCTCCGAATCCGGTTGCGGCTTCAGATCCGGCTCTTCGTTCAACAACACCTGATGGTGCGGATCGAAGCCTTTACCGTTCACCTCGGGGCCGGTACGCAGTCGCGTCAGCGCGGCAATCGGATCGGCTTCGACGACGTACTCGCCGACGAGATGAGCGCGCGGCAGCACAGCGCGGTTTTCGTAAATGCGCAATACGCCGTTGCCGGTTTGAAATTGTTGCCGGACGGCAAAATTCGTGTCTGCCAAGCTTTCAAAAGTAATGATGTATTTGGCATTCAGCATATCGACGACATGAGGCGCCGGGAGGCTGGCGCCCTGCAAGCCCACCGCCTCGATAAAATCCTGATAAAGGCGCGGCTTGGCGGCATGATAGCCGCCGACACTTTGAAACCCTTGACCCGACCAACGCACCTCGCCGAATAACCGGCCCGCCGGATAAATGCGGTAAAGCGAACTGTCGGCTTGCAGAAATTGTGTAATCGCATCCGGCTGCAAAATATTTGCCGACTCGGTCTGTGGGTAGGTTTTGCCGATTTTTTTGTCGACCAGCCAAAGATCGGCCAGCGTAATCAAGCCGATCACCACAGCGGCAGTCGTGGCTGATATTTTTTGGACTGCGGCGAGCGCCAACATGGTTATGCCGCCGGCGACGACGAAGAAAACAATCCATATATCTCTGAACAACATATCGAAACGCGCTTTGTCCAAAGGTTCCTGATAATTTGGCTCATATTGATCCGGATAGACGCTGCGCATGAAATCTAAAAAGTTGCCGCGCAAAATCGTCAACAGCAGAACGACGGCGGCCAGTACGGCCAGTGCGATCCACAATCGCCGCGAGATTCGGCTGCGGGCGGCGATTTCATCTTTTGTGGCCGTGTCCGTCGTGCGGAGGCGCGAGAGAATGCCTTCCAAGCCGAGGCCGGCGAGAATGGCCACCGCGCATTGCACGAGAATGAGAATCATCACCGGCACGCGGAATTTGTTGAAATACGGAAGATAGTTATAGAACAGTTTGTAAAAAAATGCAAAATGATAACCATAAGACAAAAGCAGCGCGAGCAGAATCGTGGTCCCCAAAAACATGACGAGCAGCCGATTCGGGCCGGATTTCGGAAGGTAGAGCACGAATGCGGCAATGGCGAACCCTAAAACGAGAATGCCCATGTAATTCGGGTAATCCGTGAACGGCATGTTACCCCAGTAGAAAGGCTGGCCGCCAAATCCGTAAAAAGACGGAATAATAAACGTCATCATTTCGCCTGGAGAGAACGACCATTGTGTGGCATACTCAAACCCGACACCGGTGTCTTTGGTGCCCGCTGCGGTTTGCAACACCGAAGGCGAGCCGCGAATTGAAAAAGGCGTATACTCTTGCAGCAGCAAAAAGAGCACGGCGGACAAAGCGCCGGCGAGAATCAACGC
>JBOHQZ010000874.1:0-3223 GCA_050732275.1 bacterium | reverse complement strand
ACGAAGCAATGCGACGCCGTCACGCTGATTTTTTTCTGGCGTTGGCGGAACAAGCCGAGCCGGCGCTGATCGGACCAAAGCAAGGTCTCTGGTTGAACACCCTCGAACGCGAGCACGACAATTTGCGGGCGGTTTTTTCGTGGATAGAGGAAACAGCGCAGGCCGATTACGGCTTGCGTTTGGGCGCGGCGATTTGGCGATTTTGGATTGTACGCGGCCACATGCGGGAGGGTCGCGAGCGGTTGACGGCGTTGCTGGCATTGCCCGGCGCTTCTCAGCCGTCGCGGGAACGCGCCAAGGTTCTCAATGCGGTTGGAACCATCATGCATGAATTGGGCGATTATATCATCGCCCGCCCGCTTATTGAAGAAAGCTTGGAAATATGGCGAGAGCTTGGCGACAAAAAGGGCATGGCAACCGTCATCAACAACTTAGGTTGGATAGCCGCCCAGCTCGGGGAGCTGATCTCGGCGAGTGAGCTTTCGGGAGAGAGCCTGACTTTGCATGCGGAATTGGGCGATAAACGCGGAATGGCCGTTGCGTTCAACAATCTTTCCACGGTGGCATTTGTTCAAGCTGAATTTTCCCGCGCGCGTTCGCTTCAAGAAAATAGCCTCAACCTCAGGCGGGAAATCGGCGATGAACGCGGTGTGGCGTATGCAACGGCCATACTGGGATGGCTTAACGTCGTGCAGGGCAATTATGAAAAGGCCGCCGTGCTCCTTGAATCTGCTCGAGCAAAATTGCGGGAATTAGGCGACAATATGATTATGGGATTTTGCCTGTGGATTCTCGCCCAAATGGCGCTCGATCAAGGCGACTTTGACCGTGCCGCCAAGCTTCTGGAGGAGAACGTCGTTTTGGTAAAAGATAGAGATCCGCAAGTGTTGTGGCAGCTTGCCCTCGTGAAGCAGCACGCGGGCGATCAGCAGCAGGCCCAAGAGCTTCTGCAAGAAAGCCTGGCAAAGTTTCGCGGCTGGGGACACAAATGGGCAATCGCAAACACGTTCTATCACATTGGCCGGCTGTCCTGCAAGGCGGGAAATGACGACGAGCGTGCGACCGCTTGCTTTCATGAAAGCATGCTTTTGAATAGAGATTTGGGAAATAAGCTCGGCATAGCCAAGGCGCTGTTTGGATTTGGCAGCCTGGCTTTGGCTGAAGGCGATGCCGCACGCAGCGCCCGTCTCTTTGCCGCTGCCGAAGCGCTGCACAAAACCATCGGCGCTCCCATGACGGCATATGACCGGATACGATTCGATCGCGAAGTCTCGCGCGTACGCGCTCTTCTTGAAGATGAAACCTTCGCGACCACCTGGAACGCGGGAAAGAATATGACAACCGAGCAAGCCGTTAGTTATGCGCTGCAAGAACGGTCTGGGGTAAAGCATTTGACTGCCCTTGGGTAAAAATAAGAGATTGCATGAAACTAGAACAAGAGAGCATAAAAACAGCGCCACGAAAACCCGCCGGCACCGTCACCCTTTTATTCAGCGATGTCGAAGGCTCCACCCAGCTCCTGCATCGGCTTGGCGATCAATATGCGCAGGCACTGGAAGAGCAACGCGTGATCATGCGCGCGGCCTTTCAGCAATTTGAGGGTTATGAAATCGATACCGCCGGCGACGGCTTCTTCGTGGCCTTCAGTCGCGCGCAGGACGGCGTTGCTGCGGCAATCGAGGCGCAGCGCCAATTGGCCATTCACCAATGGCCCGAAGGCGAAACCCTGCGCGTGCGCATGGCTTTGCACACCGGCGAGCCGATTGCAACCGCGACGGGTTACGTGGGCGTGGACGTGCATCGCGCCGCGCGTTTGTGCTCTGCCGGACATGGCGGCCAGATTCTCCTCTCCGAAACCACGCGCCAACTCGTTACCGACAATCTGCCTGAAGGCGTGACATTGCGCGATCTTGGTGCGCATCGTCTCAAAGATTTGCAGAATGCCGAACACATTTGTCAAATCCTCGTTCCGAATTTGCCAAGCGATTTCCCCGCTTTAAAAACTCTCAACAGCCGGCCCAACAATTTGCCGGCGCAAATCACGCCGCTCGTCGGTCGCGAGCATGTAATCGAAGCCGTGAGGCAGCTCTTGCTCAAACCCCAAGCGCGGTTAGTCACATTGACCGGCCCCGGCGGCATCGGCAAGACGAGCCTCAGCCTGCAAATCGCAACCAGTCTGCTCGATGAATTTGCGCACGGCGTTTTTTTTGTCGGCCTCGCCGCGATCTCCGACGCCGAATTGGTTCTTCCCACCATTGCCCAAACTCTCGGCCTTCGTGAAAATCGCAGCAAGCCGCTGCGGGAAAACGTCATCGAATATCTGCGTGACAAACACTTGCTGCTCGTGCTCGATAATTTTGAGCAAGTGGTTACCGCCGCATCAGTCGTCGCCGATTTACTCGCCGCTTGCGCGCGTTTGAAAATTCTCGCCACGAGCCGCATCGTGTTGCACCTCAAGGGCGAGCGAGAGTATCCCGTTGGACCTCTGCGCGCCCCCGATCCGCAGGCGACGATCTCAAAAGATTCATTTTCGCAATACGCCGCCGTCGAGCTTTTTATTCAACGCGCCCTCGCCGTCAAACCGGATTTCGAAGTGAACAATGACAATGCGCCCGCCATCGCCGAAATTTGTTTTCGTCTCGAAGGCATGCCGCTCGCCATTGAATTGGCCGCGGCGCGCCTCAAGCTCTTCTCGCCGCAAGCGCTGCTGGCGCGTCTCGGCAGCCGCCTCGAAATTCTGCGCGGCGGGCCGCGCGACATGCCGGCCCGGCATCAAACCTTGCGGCAAGCGATTGCCTGGAGCTACGATTTGCTTTCACCCGAAGAGCAAAAATTCTTTCAACGCCTCGCGGTGTTCGTTGGCGGTTGCTCTTTCGATGCAGCAGAAGCGATTTGTCATGCGGAAGAGTCTGAATTCGATACGCTCGACGGACTGACGGCTTTGATCGACAAAAGCCTGCTGCGACAAGTGGAAACGAAAGAAGGCGAGCCGCGAGTTGTGATGTTTGAAACCATCCGTGAGTTTGCGCTCGAAAGCTTGCAAGCGAGTGACGACTGGCAGGCAACGCGGCAGCGTCATGCGGACTTTTTTCTGGCGTTGGCGGAAAAAGCCGAGCCGGAGCTGACCGGCGCCAAGCAAGGTCTCTGGTTGAACATCCTTGAACGCGAGCACGACAATTTTCGCGCGGTTTTTTCGTGGATAGAAGAAACGGCACATGCAGAT
>JBOHQZ010000873.1:0-3229 GCA_050732275.1 bacterium | reverse complement strand
ACCTACAGCACCCTCGGCGCGAATTTGGATGTCTTTCATCGCCAATATGATAAAGCCGTAGCAGAGGTCAGGAAGAATTTAGGAAAAACTTTTCCTCACTTGATCAACAACCGACCCATTCGCGGGCGCGGCGATATTTTTACCAGCACCAATCCGGCAGATACGCGCGAGGTGCTCGCCAACTTTCGCCAAGCCACTGAAGAAGAAATGGATGCCGCCGTTGAAGCGGCGCGCAAAGCGTTTCCGGCTTGGAGCAATATGAATTATCCCCAGCGCGTGAAGATCATGCGCAAAGCCGCGGCACTCATTCGCAAACACAAATTCGAGCTGGCTGCAATTATGAGTCTCGAAGCCGGCAAGAATCGGTTCGAGGCGATGGGTGATGCTGAAGAGTCGGCGGATTTGGTTGATTATTATTGCCAACAAATCATGGACGCGAAAGGTTTTTCCATGCCGCTTGGCAAGCTCTCGCCGAATGAAGACACTCGCAGCGTGTTGCGTCCTTACGGCGCGTGGGCGGTGATTGCGCCATTCAATTTTCCTTTGGCGCTTTCCACCGGTATGACCGCCGGCGCATTGGTTGCCGGCAATACGGTTGTTTTCAAGCCATCGAAAGACACGCCGTGGATTGGCTACCGATTGGCAGAAATTTATCTTGAGGCGGGTTTGCCTCCTGGCGCGGTCAATTTTATCGCCGGTGATCGTCGGATCGGTGAGGAGCTTACTAAGCATCCTAAGCTTGAAGGCATTGTCTTCACCGGCTCCAAACAAGTCGGCATGCACATTTTCCATGATTTCAGCCAAAACATGGTCCGGCCAACGATCATCGAAATGGGCGGCAAGAATCCAGCGATTGTGATGCCGAGCGCCGATCTCGAGGCGGCCGCTGAAGGCGTGATGCGCTCGGCGTTTGGTCTGCAGGGGCAAAAATGCAGCGCCTGCTCGCGGGTTTATGTGCATCAAAAAGTAAAAGCGAAGTTCATGAAGCTGCTCCTGGAAAAGACGGCGAAAATCACCATCGGCGATCCCAGCCAGCGCGATATTTACCTCGGGCCGGTCATCAATCAAATTGCCTACGAGAAATACGGCGCGACCGTGAGCGAAGCACGAAAAGATAACGGCATGATTCTCACCGGCGGCGAACAACGCAAAGATGATGGATTCGCCAATGGCTATTTTGTCGAGCCTACGATTGTGGATGGCCTGCCGCATTATCATCGCTTCTTTTACGAAGAGTTCTTTCTGCCTGTTCTTGCCGTGGCGACGGTGGATTCGTTGGAGCAAGCGGTCAAGCTTTCCAACAAAGCCGAATATGGCCTCACTGCCGGCATTTTCACCAAGAACAAAAAGGAGCTTGATTATTTCTTCGATCGAATTGAAGCCGGTGTCACCTACGCCAATCGCCGCACCGGTGCAACGACCGGCGCATGGCCAGGTGTGAATTCCTTCTGCGGTTGGAAGGGGAGTGGCAGCACCGGCAAAGGCGGCTGCGGTCCGTATTATGTGCAGCAGTTTATGAGGGAACAGAGTCGAACTGTCATCAAGTGAGAGTGTAAAACGTAATGCGTAAAACGTAATTCTTAATGCGTAATTCGTGATGCGTCATTCAGATTTACTTATTACGTTTTACGCCTCACGTTTTGCATACTTTTCGGAAACTAAATATATTTTAAAACCTGCATGAGCACCGCTTACTCCAAAGTGATGTCCATGTCCGACGCCATTCGTGAATTCATCCACGATGGCGACACGGTAATGATCGAAGGCTTCACGCATCTCATTTGTTTTGCGGCGGGCCACGAAATCATCCGCCAGCGCAAGAAAGATCTGGTGGCGTGCCGGTTGACGCCGGATTTGATTTACGACCAGATGATCGCCGCCGGTTGCTTGCGCAAATTGGTGTTCTCGTGGGCGGGCAATCCCGGCGTCGGCCCATTGCATGCGTTGCGCCGCGCGGTGGAGCAGGGGAAACCGCATCAGTTGGAGATTGATGAATATTCCCATTTTGGCATGGCCATGCGCGTTTATGCCGGTGCCGCGAAATTACCATTCATGCCGTTGCGCTCATATCGCGGCAGCGATTTGCCCAAAGTCAATCCGAATATTCGTATCGTCATGTGCCCTTTCACCGGCGAGGAATTGAATGCGGTGCCGGCGCTGCATCCGGAGGTGACGATCGTTCATGCGCAACGTGCCGACGCGAATGGCAACGCACAAATTTGGGGATTGTTCGGCGTGCAGAAAGAAGCCGCTTTTGCCGCGAAACGCGTCATCGTCGTCGTGGAAGAATTGGTTGACGAGCAAGTGATCCGCGCCGATCCCAACCGCACCGTGATTCCAGGCATGATCGTCAACGCCGTCGTCGTGGAGCCATACGGCGCGCATCCCAGCTTCGCGCAAGGATATTATGATCGTGACAATGATTTCTATATCAAATGGGACGCCATCTCCAAAGATGAAAAAAGCATGCAAGCCTATCTCGATGAGTGGATTTATGGTTTACCAGATCGCGCCGCGTATGTGAAAAAGATGGGCGAGGAGACTTGGAAGCGCTTGGCGGTGAATCAACGACCGAGTGGAGTGGTGAATTATGGGTTTTAGCGTAGCCCAGTCGGCCTGACTAGCTTTGAGAACCCCAAAAAATAAAACGCCCTCGCGGATACCCACGAGGGTGAAAAATTTTTAACGGCTTCGTACTTCACCGCAGGCGGGCACATCGCAGCGCCCTATCCGCTCCTGCCTTATTGCAGAGCACCTTGACAAAGTTGGAATACTATGATCCTGTTTCGGATACATTCGGTACGCGCCGCTCTCTTGGGCATTTGTCTTTGAATATAGATCAACCAACGCCTGGCTTTCAAGGATCAACGCCATGAAACTTACTGACCTCATATTTCGCGATTGCATGGTGGTCGGCTTCAGTCGGGATGCTACAAGCGACACCTTGGCTTTGACTTTCGAAGCATATGATGCCACCACATCTGCGTCCGAACCTGATCTTTATACGTTAGAATCTTCCGGTATAAAAGATGTTCGGCTTCGTTTCTCTTCTGAGTTTCTCGATGACCTAAATCGACCTTATGATTCCCAAGGCGACGATCAGCGCGCCAACGAAATTCATGCTCTTCATCGTGATAAATCAGGCTATGTTCATATCCAGGCCGATATGATTCAAGGAAGTTTTTATTGCCAGGAATGCCGTCTTCATCGTGTCGTAGAAGTTGAAATC
>JBOHQZ010000872.1:0-3229 GCA_050732275.1 bacterium | reverse complement strand
CCATTTGTTGGCGATGAACCAAGCTGCGGTCAAAGCGCTGAACATCTCCGAGAACGATTGGGCGGGCAAGCCCGTGCGCAAGTTGTTTCAAGACGAACGGTTGATCAAGCTTTTGGCGGCGGAGGCGTCGGCGCAAGAGGAGAGCGCCCACCAGGAAGATTTGCTCGCCTGGGCGCAAGCCGGGCGCACGCTCTACTTTCGCCCGCGCCAAACGAAGATCACCGACGAGCGGGGGCAGGTTCACGGCGTGGTGACGCTGCTGCAAGACGTGACGCGTTTCAAAAAACTCGACCAGATGAAATCGGATTTTATGGCCACGGTTTCGCACGAATTCCGTACGCCGCTCACCTCGCTGAACATGACCATCGACATTTTGCTGCAAGGGCTGCTCGGGGGCGTCAGCGCGCAACAGGGCGAGTTATTGGCGACCGCCAAGGCGGACTGCGAGCGCTTGACGAAATTGGTCAAAGAGCTGCTGAACCTCTCGCGTCTGGAATCGGGGAGGTATCAAATGAAAAAAGAGCCGGTCAACATGCAAGAGTTGGTTGACGATGCGCTGAAGCACTTGCGCGTGCCGTTCCGCTTGAAGGAGATCGCGTTCGAGACGGCTATTGACTCGACGCTTCCCGATTTCCCGGCGGATCGCGAGCAGCTTTCGTGGGTGATTACGAATCTGGTGAGCAATGCGTTGCGTTACACGCCGGCCGGCGGCAAGGTGACGATCAACGCCGGCCGTGAAAACGGCGTGATTCAAGTGAGCGTGGCAGATTCCGGCCGCGGCATTCCGCCCGAAGCGCTGGAAGCGATTTTCGACAAGTTCGTGCAAGTGCGGCAATCCACCGACTCGACGCCAGGCAGCGTGGGATTGGGGTTGGCAATTGCCAAGGAGGTGGTTGAGGCGCACGGCGGCAGAATTTGGGTGACGAGCGAAGTGGGCAAGGGCAGCACGTTTGTGTTTACGATTCCGCTGGCAAGAGAAGGATAAATTTGAGTTTTCAGCGGCTTTAGATTATAAAAAGAATTACCCCAACGGATGAATTAAGACCAGCGGATAAAAACATCCGTTGGTCTTAATTTATCCGTTGGTGACAAAAAGTTTGGAACTTTTTTGAGTAATCTGCAAATGGAATCCCGCTCTGCAAAAGTTCTCGTCGTGGACGACGAGCCGAACATTCTGAAAACCATGGGCATTTGTTTTGATGCCAGCGGATTTCAGACGCACTTGATCTCACGGCCGCAGGAGGTGCTGGATCTCATTCAACAGGAAAAATTCGATCTGGCGTTTGTGGATTTGCGGATGGGACCGCTTGACGGCATGGAGATTTTGGCGGAGATCAAGCAGCATTCGCCGGAGACGACAGTGGTCATCATTACGGCGCACGGCTCGATCGATAGCGCCATCGAGGCCGTGAAAAAGGGCGCTTATCATTATCTGCAAAAGCCTTTCGATTTCAAAGAACTGCAGCTTTTCGCGCAGAAGACTTTGGAATATCACGAGCTGTCGCAGGAAGTGCGCGCCTTGCGCCGGAAAGTTGCCGAGACGCAGGGCTTCGGCGACATCGTCACGCACAATCGGGAGATGCTGGCGATGCTCGATTTGGCAAGCCGCGTCGCCGACAGCAATATGAGCGTGCTGCTGGAGGGGGAGAGCGGCACCGGAAAAGAGATGGTGGCCGAGCTTATCCATCAAAAGAGCCCGCGCAGTCGAAATTCTTTGGTGAAAGTCAACTGCGCGGCGCTGCCAGAAAATTTGCTGGAAAGCGAGCTTTTTGGCCACGTGAAGGGCGGGTTTACCGGCGCGGTAAAAGATCGCCAGGGCCGGTTTGAGCTGGCCGATCGCGGCACGATTTTTCTCGACGAGATTGCCGAGATCTCGCCGAACATTCAGGCCAAGCTGCTGCGGGTGATTCAGAGCAAGGAATTTGAGCGGGTGGGAGAGAGCGCCACGCGCAAGGTAGACGTGCGTATCATCGCCGCCACCAACAAGAATCTGGAAGAAGCGCTCAAAGAAGGCAGTTTCCGCGAAGATTTATTTTACCGGCTCAATGCGCTCCGCATCAAGCTGCCGCCTTTGCGCGAGCGCCCGGAAGACGTTCCGTTGTTGATCCAATATTTTCTCAAAAAGTTTGCCAAAGACAGTGTGATTGAAATTTCGCCGGAGGCGGTGAAGACGCTGCGGACGTATCGTTGGAGCGGCAACGTGCGAGAGTTGGAGAACGTGATCGAGCGCGCCGCGTTATTGGCGACAAACGGCATGATTGAGGGCACGCATTTGCCGGAAGAAGTACGCTCCGCCGCCGAAAAACCGGCACATACCTTTTCGTTGGAAGAAATCGAGAAGCTTCACATCAAGCGCGTTTTGCAGCACGCTAAGGATTACGACGAAGCGGCCCAGATTCTTGGCATCGATCCGGCGACGCTGTGGCGGAAACGGAAGAAGTACGGATTTTAATATTGCGCTGCCGTGAGCCGGGCATGATGGCCCACGGCAGCTTTTCTGGCGTGACGCGCCAATCCTCGTTATAATCCGAACAATAAACCTACGCTGACCATATAAAAATCGCGATCTACTTGCACACCAGGCACTTGGTCGAAATCATAATTGAGAAAAACGTAACGAATGTCGCCGGATAATTTCGCGCTGGCGCCCACAGGCAATTCCACGCCGCCCCGAAATGCCAGCCAAATTCCTGTTTAGTTTCCTCAATCCCAACCGCTCCTCCAGCCGGCGCAAAATCGAATTTCGTATTATACCAGCCGGCGCCAACCGCGCCATGCACAATCGGGAACGGGTAAAGCAGCCCGGTGACCATCACTGGCCAGCTTCGTACGGTCAACGCGCCGTTGTTGAATTTTTCTTGCCGATAGTTTATCGAACCCTCGATACCGAGCGCCGGCGCTAACTTCAACCGCAGCGCTGCGCCACCCATGAATTTTCCAGCATCGGCATCTTTGGCCCTTTGATAACCGGCTTGCGGGCCCAATTGGATACTTTGCGCGCTGACTTGTGGTGCCACAAAAGCGACCAACAAGATGGCGACAACTGCTCCGATTATTTTCTTCATCGTAAGCACCTCCTTAGAAAGTATGAAAAGTTGATTACTCCACGTTTGGTAAAACATGAGTATCGGCTACTCATAAATTAACGTGAATTTAAATGCGAATTTTACTTGACTTTGTCAGATAGCCGTTGTATATAGAGTGAAAAGCAACCTTTTCACTTCAAGGC
>JBOHQZ010000871.1:0-3231 GCA_050732275.1 bacterium | reverse complement strand
GAACGAGAAAATCAAGATCGGCGAGATAGGGATCGATCTCCTTGGCGATGCCAAAGCTTTCAGCCGCAGCTTTGAAATCGAAAGCTTCCAAATGCCGCAGGCCCTTTTCTTTATATTCGAGCGCGGCAGGGATGAATAGCTCGCTTTGGAACATGGTGGTGTTCTATGCTCTGAAAAATCCATCGCGTCCGCGAAGGTTTTTAACGAACCGCTAATTCACGCGAATATACGCTAATTTTTTATTCGCGTTGATTAGCGTTAATTCGCGGTTGACGGATTGGATTGTGGTAAGTTGCAGTGCTACATTTTTTGCCCTTTTACCTGCCGTATTCATCCCAGCTTTTGATCTGCAAATCATCCACGCTCTTCGCGACGATGGTGTCGGCAAAACGTTTCGCGAGCTGCAACTCGGCAATCAGCGGAATCGCAAAATCCACCGCTTTGCGGCGGATGATGTAATCGTTCGTCAATTCCTCTTCCTGGTAATTCTTCGGAATATTGATCACGAGATCGATTTTGCGTTCGGTGAGATATTCCAAAACGTTGGGGCTCTCTTTCTCCGTCGGCCAATTCAACACCTCGGTTTCGATGCCGTACTGCCGCATAAATTCCGCGGTGCCGCGCGTGGCGTAAAGCCGGACGCCGGAATTTTGCAGGGCCTTGGCGCTCGCCACAAATTCGGCCTTGCCCTCGAGTGGGCCGGTAGAGAGCAAAACACTGCGGATCGGCAGCTTGTACCCGACCGACAGCATCGCCTTGAGAAACGCCTCCGCAAAATCATCGCCGAGACAGCCGACTTCGCCGGTGGAGCTCATTTCGACGCCGAGCGTCGGATCGGCGCCTTGCAGTCGAGTGAATGAAAACTGCGGCGCTTTGACGCCGACGTATTCAAGCTCCATAAACGAGCGGCCGAATTTCGCCGCCGGCGCGTTCATGATCACGCGCGTGGCGAGATCGATAAAATTGGTTTTGTAAACTTTTGAAACGAACGGGAAACTGCGAGAAGCGCGCAAGTTGCATTCGATCACTTTCACGTCATTGTCGCGCGCGATGAACTGAATATTGAACGGCCCGCTGATCTCCAGCGCCGCAGCGATTTTTTTGGAGATCATGCGCACGCGGCGGATGGTTTCAAGCGAGGCGTGCTGCGGCGGCAGCACCAGCGTCGCATCGCCGGAATGTACGCCGGCATTTTCGACGTGCTCGCTGATGGCGTAAACCAACACCTCGCCGGCTTTGGCCACGCCGTCAAATTCGATCTCTTTGGCGTTCTCGATGAATTTGCTGATGACGACCGGATGTTCCGCGGAAATCGCGGTGGCTTTCGATAAAAATTTTGCCAATTCCTGATCGTTGACCGCCACGCTCATCGCCGAACCGCTCAGCACATACGACGGGCGCACTAGCACCGGATACTCGACTTTTTGCGCAAAGGCTTTAGCCTCCTCGAGCGAGCTTAACTCCTGCCACACCGGCTGGTCGATGCCGAGCTCGTCGAGCAACGAAGAAAATTTGTGGCGGTCTTCGGCGCGGTCGATCATCTCCGGCGAAGTGCCGAGAATTTTCATGCCGGCTTCGTGGAGCTTGAGCGCCAGGTTGTTCGGCGTTTGCCCGCCCATTGCGATAATGATGCCGAGCGCCTGTTCTTTCTCATAAATTTCCGCGATCGTCTCCAAACGCAATTCTTCAAAATAAAGCCGGTCGCATTCGTCGTAATCAGTGCTCACCGTTTCCGGATTGTAGTTGATCATCACCGTGTGATAGCCGAGCTTTTTGAGCGTCATCACGGCGTTGACGCAGCACCAATCGAACTCCACCGAGCTGCCAATGCGATAAACGCCGGAGCCGAGCACGATCACGGATTTTTTGCCGCTCGCCGCCACATCGTCGGCGCTGCCGTTGTAGGTCAAATAGAGAAAATTCGTCTGCGCCGGATATTCCGCGGCGAGCGTGTCGATCTGCTTCACCACCGGCGCCAGGCCGTAATTGCGGCGCATGGCGCGCACCTCCGGTGCTGGCGTGCCGAGCGTTTTGGCGATTTGCGCATCGGAAAATCCGAATTTTTTGGCGTCCTGCAAAATGCCTTTCGGGCAAACGCCGCCCGCATAAATTTTCAGCTTCTCCGCAATATCCAAAACGTTTTTAATTTTATACAGAAACCATTTGTCGATGTGCGTCAACTCGTGAATACGGTCAATCGAAAAGCCGGCTTGCAGCGCCAGCGGAATCGCGAAGACGCGCTCGTCCGTGGGATTTCGCAGCTCTTCTTCGAGATTGCCAAATTTGAGATGGTCGTTGCCGATCAAGCCATGCACGCCGATCTCAAGCATGCGCAGCGCCTTCTGCAACGCCTCCTCGAAATTGCGGCCGATCGCCATCACCTCGCCAACCGATTTCATACCGGAGCCGAGGCGCTTGGAAACATTGCGAAACTTCTTCAAATCCCAGCGCGGGATTTTGACGACGACGTAATCCAGCGCCGGCTCGAAACAAGCCATCGTGATTTGCGTGATTTGATTTTTGAGATCCACCAAGCTGTGGCCGAGCGCCAGCTTGGCCGCGATGAACGCGAGTGGATAGCCGGTTGCCTTCGAAGCCAACGCCGAGCTGCGCGAGAGCCGCGCGTTGACTTCGATGACGCGATAATCTTCCGATTTGGGATCGAGCGCGTATTGAATGTTGCACTCGCCGACGATGCCGAGATGGCGGATGACGCGAATGGCGATCTCGCGCAGCTTGTGATATTCGCTGTTGCTCAACGTCTGGCTCGGCGCCACCACAATGCTCTCACCGGTGTGAATGCCCATGGGATCGAAGTTTTCCATATTGCACACGGTGATGCAGTTGTCGTAACCGTCGCGCACCACTTCGTATTCGATCTCCTTCCAGCCGCGCAGATATTCTTCGACGAGAATTTGGTTGGTGTAAGCGAAGCCTTTATCCGCGAGTTCCGCCACCTCCTGTTCGTTGGTGCAAAGGCCGGAGCCGAGTCCGCCGAGCGCATAAGCAATGCGGATCATCACCGGAAAACCGATTTCACGCGCGACGCGCACCGCTTCAGCGCGAGAAGTGACCGCCACGCTGCGCGGCACTTTGACGCCGATCTCGCGCAGCTTGTCGGCAAACAGTTGGCGGTCTTCCGTCGCATCAATGGCGGAAACCGGCGTGCCGAGAACCGCGAGGTTGTATTTCTCAAAGACGCCGTTTTTCGCCAAAGCGAGACCGCAGTTC
>JBOHQZ010000870.1:0-3232 GCA_050732275.1 bacterium | reverse complement strand
GGTCGGGCTGAGATGAATGCCACGGATGATCGCACTCTCGAGCTCTCTCACATTTCCAGGCCAATCGTAAGCCAGCAAAGCCTCATCGGCTTCCGGAGTCAGTTGCAGTCCCACCTGGTCGGCCGGAACATACTTTTTCAAAAAATGGCGTGACAGGGGGATAATATCGCCCTTGCGCTCTCGCAGTGGCGGCAGGTGAACTGAAAAGACGCAGAGACGATAATACAAATCCGCGCGAAAAGTTCCAGCTTGCACGAGATGCTCGAGCGGGGCATTGGTGGTGGCAACGACCCGAATATCAGCCTGTTGCTCGCGGCTCGAGCCGAGCGCGCGAAATTTCTTATCCTGGAGCACGCGCAGCAAGGCTACTTGCGCTTTCAAGCTCATGTTTTCCACCTCGTCCAAAAACAACGTGCCCTTTTCCGCTTGAGCAATGAGGCCATGTCTTTGGGTGCGAGCATCCGTAAACGCGCCGCGTTCATGCCCAAACAACTCGCTTTCCAGGAGCGTATCCGGAAGCGAGCCGCAATGCACCGGGACGAAGGGGAAAGCCGCCCTTGCACTCAAGTAATGGATCGCCCGAGCTGCAAGCTCCTTTCCCGTGCCGGTTTCGCCGGTAATCAGCACGCTGGCTTCACTTTTGGCCACGTCGGGAAGGTGACGGATCGCGTCTAGAAAAGCCGGGGCATCCCCGACCAGCTTCGCCAACGCTTGCGCCTCGCGAAGGCGTTCAATCAAGCTTTCCATAATGATTCTCCTCCACTTGCCTGTGGAGAAAATCGGCATGAAAATCTCAATATGTCTCCAACGAGGAGGGCTTCAAATCTTCCTGACTTGAAAATACCGAGATATTCAACTCACCCTGTTGCGCGTCACACTCGGAATGAAAAGGTTTTGGATTAAAAATTTAGGAGGAAAGTGAAAATTTAACGCACAATTAACTCAATCACAACGCTACCCTTGTCGACCTGAAAAACACCTCTTAAGGTCTAAATACAAATTTAACTTCACCAGCAACATTTACTATCGGACTAATTCTATATTTGCTATCAGATTAAATTCCTTTTTTTGCAAGACTTTCAGATGTATATTTGTCGGTGATTATCCTACAAAAGTCAATTTTCACTTTTATACAAGTCTTAACTTTTTGTTAAATCGTTATTCTTCTCGAAAGTCAGGAGGGGAGGTCAATTGGCGGGAGAATCAATATCTTCGGCGTGGAAACGGCATTATAGCGATGCTATTGTTGCCCAATAAGCGTTTCAGAGTAAGGGAGGGTTTTGACCCAGATTGCCCGAAAGCTCTTCCCGTGCCGGCATTATCTGTAAAAAATCTTGGGATCAATTTGATGCTTCTTAAGCAGCTTACCAAGCTCACACCGATCTTCCCCGGCGGCTACAGCGGCATCGCTCACGTTGCCTTGATGCTCGCGCATCAGACGATTAAGGTAATTCTGCTCAAATCTCTCGATCATCTTTTGTTTCATGACGTTAAAAGAGCACGCTGCCGTTGAGACGACGGTTACTGGAGAATTCCGCCGGTTCTTTTTCACAGAGGGTATGCCAAGGTCCCCGGCCTCGATCTGCTTGGTTTGGCTGAGATGGATGCCACGGATGATCGCGCTTTCCAATTCTCTTAAATTTCCGGGCCAATCATAAGCCAGTAAAGCCTCACAGGCATCCGGAGCCAGTTGCAGCTCCGGTCTTGTCTGGGGGGGAACATGCTTTTTCAGAAAATGGCGCGACAGCGTCATAATGTCTTCCTTGCGTTCCCGGAGCGGCGGCAAGTGAACGGCGAAAATGCAGAGACGATAATACAGGTCCTGGCGAAAGCTGCCGGCTTTCACGAGTTGTTCCAGCGGCGCATTGGTGGCGGCAACGATGCGAATATCGGCTTGTTGCTCACAACTCGACCCCAAGGGGCGAAATTTTTTGTCCTGGAGCACACGCAGCAAGGCTATCTGCGCTTTCAAGCTCATGGTTTCCACTTCGTCCAAAAACAAAGTCCCCTTTTCCGCCCGGGCAATAAGACCACGCCGCTGTTTGTGAGCGTCCGTGAAGGCGCCGCGCTCATGCCCAAACAATTCATCTTCCAAAAGCGTATCCGGAAGCGAGCCACAATGCACCGGAACAAAAGAGAAGTTCGCCCGCGAGCTTAAGTAATGAATCGCCCGGGCCACCAACTCTTTTCCGGTGCCGGTTTCGCCGGTGATCAATGCCGTAGCTTCACTCTTGGCCACCTCCGGAAGTTGCCGAATCGCTTCTAGAAAAGCCGGTGCTCCTCCGATCAGTTTCGCCAACGCCTGCGCGTCGCGAAGATGCTCAATCAGGCCTTCCATCATCCACCTACTAATATGATCGTTTCGCGCGAAATAGAAAATACCTCTCCATCAATAATATAAGGTAGGAAGCTGAACCTTAGCTGAACAAGGCGGGCCCCGAAATTAAAACAAGGTGAACAGAGGTGAGAAATTTCTGGAATTTTCTAAACACCGCTTACGGGGAAACTAACGCGGACGGTTGTTCCTGCACCAACGCTGCTGCTGAGGCTGATTTCACCGTGGTGAGCGGCAACGATCCATTGACAAATCGCCAAACCGAGGCCGCTGCCGCCGCTGGCGCTGGAGCGCGATTTATCCACCCGGTAGAATCGATCAAAAATGTGCGGCAAATCTTCCGCGGGAATGCCTTCCCCGGTGTCACTTATGGTAAATACTGTTGCGGTTTTTATCTTTTGCAAGGACAATTCGATTTTACCCTGGGACGTGAATTTCACCGCATTTTCGCACAAATTCATCAGCAAGCGGCGAATGAGCAGCTCGTCGCCCAAAAATTCCAGTTCGTCGTACGCCTGCAGATACACCGTTAACGCCCGGCCATCGGCGAGGATTTGCAGGTCTTCAAAAACTTCTTGAACGGCGGCATCCAAACGGAAAAGGCTCTTTTTAAGGGAGTAATTTCCGGAATCGGAGTGCGCCAACAGCAAGAGATTGTCGACGATCCGGCCGAGTACAATCACGCGATCGAGCATTTTTTGCAGGGACGCGCGCATTTCTTCGGGAGCGCTCTCGTCATGATACGCCAATTCCAAATCGCCGCGCAAAATAGCGATAGGCGTGCGCAGCTCATGCGCCGCATCCTGGGTAAATTGTTGCAGACGCTTGACGCCTTCCTCAACGCGCGCGATCATCCGGTTGAGCGTGGCGATCAGCGTGCCAAATTCATCTTTGCCG
>JBOHQZ010000869.1:0-3238 GCA_050732275.1 bacterium | reverse complement strand
TCGATAGGATTCGCTTGAGCAGGATTTCAATATCTTTTTGATTCAAAGCCGTAAGCAGCCTATCCGCAACCGATTTGAGAATCACGCGAACTTGACTTTCTCTGACATAGTCTTTCGCTGTCGCCATGATAAACGCATGACTATTGAAGAGTGCAATCTTCTCGCTCACGATCTCACCACAAACTTGTTCGATCAAGCGGTCAGTCACGTATTCCATCACCACGGCTTGCAGCGTGAAAAGCGCGGCATTTTCACTGCGCTCAATCAGCGAACGGCGGCGCAGGGATTCAAGCGCTTCCAGCAATTCTCGGTTTGAAGGCGGATGGACAATGTCATCGCGCAATTCTTCGAGGGACACGAACTCGCGATTTATTGCCAACCAGTACATGATTTCTTGCTCTAAATTTGACAAGCGCACAAATTGCTGCTGCAAAAGATCGCGGACATCGCCGAAGATAACCGTGCCTTGTTCTAAAAATTTGGCAATATCACCGCCGAATACGTCATGAATGGTTGAAGCGACCAGCTTCAAGGCTAAAGGATTTCCGGCATAGCGCTGGATGAGATTTGTCGAAGCCTGCTCAGCACCAAATAACTCTTTGTCGCTCAGAATTTCTTGGGCAGCTTTTTGTTCCAAACCGGTAATTTGCAGGGAACGGACGGGTGAGGTTTTGCCTTCCAGTGGATCAAGCTCTTTGGGCTTCTCACGGCTGGTCACGACGAGACAGCTTTGGTGCGCCGTCTCTCCCGCGCGTTGAATGAGCCGACCATATCCCTCGTAACCTTCACGATAGTGACCGGCGCGGTCGCCGCCTTGCAGAATCGACTCGGCATTATCCAGCACCAGCAGACAGCGTTGCTTCCGCAAATAATCCATTAGCAACGAAATGCGTTGATCGACATTTTCCGGTAGGTCAGTTTTTTGATGATCCGAGAGAAATTGGATGCACTCTGCCAGAACTTCTTCAACCGGCGGAGCATTGCGCAAAGAGCGCCAGAGCAGATAATCAAACTGATTTTTTATATGCTCGGCCAGCTTCACGGAAAGCGCGGTTTTGCCGATGCCACCCATGCCCAAGATCGCCACGAGCCGGCAGCGGTCGGTGGCAATCCATTTTTCAAGAGTTGCAAGCTCTGTTTCGCGGCCATAAAAAACGGGAACGTCAACGGCTTCACCCCAATCTTGGCGCTTCTGGTGCGGTTGTGTTTGCGGCGATGGTGTCGGAATCTGTTGTATTTCTTTTGGCGCTGGCGGCAATTGCCGCTTCTCGCGCCGCTTTTCGAGATAATCCAGCACTTGCGCGACGCCAGCGGCTGTGCCAACGAGGGCAGCGATGATTCCGGCGATTTCGATGAGGCCCATAGATTGAACCCAAGTTTTTTGCAAAGTCCGACTTGGGCACAACGCTCTTTCAAATTTTGCAAAATCCCGCTGCCCAAGTCGGACTTTATTTCTGAGATAATATACACCAGGCATGAACGAGAAGCAAATGGTATCATTGAATATGCACCATGCGCATGTCAAACCAATAAAGCCTTTTACTTTTGCCAAATTCTTGCTAATTTAGTCTCGCAACAGGCCGAGGTAACGCGCTCACGAAGTGGCGTTTATCGCGTGACATTTTTTTACATCTTTTGACCCTGGGTTGACAATTCTATTGGACTGATGAATTAAATTTTACCATGCGATTTCGAGCGAAAACAAACCGGTCTATCCATCAGCGCCACCGCTCCAACCCTTTCTGGCGCATGGTCGTGCCGGTGTGTCTTTTGATTTTGGCGCCGATTATCACCTATACGGCCTTTGAGCTTGCGAACTCCAGCGAGCGGGAACAGCTCATCCAAAATCTCTATCAAGCGCAGCTCGGCGCCATTTTGTTTTCGGTTAATCAGTATTGCTGGGACGTGGTCAATGGCTGGGGCAATTTTTTGCGCGCCGAATTGCAGAGCGGTGGCGGACTGCCAACTTCCCCATCTCAAATCACCGCCAGATTGGCAAAAGTGCAACAACGCTACGCCGTGCTCAGCGGCGCCTTTGCAACGCCAGCCAATAACCTTTGCCTGGCGCTGCCAGATTCAATGGCATCCACGCGAGGCCCCATTACCCAAAGCATTTCGCGCGCTCTCGCCGCCGGCGCTGCGGAAATCGAAAAAATGCGGGAGCAAGCGCGCAAAGGTTATTCTCGCCCTGCGGTCTTGAAGCTCGATATTGACTCAGCCGACAGTCAATTGCTTTTCGTCTTTTCATTCGAATCAGAAAATGAAACCGGGCCGGCCCACCTCGGCGGTTTGTTGGTTTCTTCGGAAAATTTTGTGCAACAGGTTTTGCGCCACAAAATAGCGGAATTTGAATCCAAAAATTTCTTGCTCGCGGTCAAACAGGCCGGCACGAACCGTATCATCTTTGCCACGCAAGATTTGGCGAACGTTGTATTTGAAGAGGAAGAGCCGCTCTGGGTGTTGCCGGATGTGAAACTTGCCATCAAACTGGCCGGCCTCAGCACGGCTGAAATTGCGCGCAGCCGGACGCAACGCACGCTGTTTTTGATGCTGGGAATCGATATCGTCATCCTGGCCGCGGTGATTTTGCTTTTACGGAACATTCTGCGCGAGACCGAGCTGGCGCGCTTGAAATCGGACTTTGTCGATAATGTCTCGCACGATCTGCGCACGCCATTGGGATTGATCCGCATGTTCGCCGAGACGCTGGAAATGGGACGCCTCACTTCGGAGGAAAAGCGGCAGGAATATTACCGCACCCTGGCGCGGGAAGCGGCGCGTTTGACGCGCATGGTGAACAATCTGCTGGATTTTTCGCGCATCGAAGCCGGCCGCAAAGCGTACGAGCCCAAAAGCGTTGAGCTGCCCATGCTCATCAAAGACGCGCTCGATAGTTATCGTTTCCATTTGCAGCAGCGCGGTTTTGTTTTGGCAGAACAACTCGATGGCGAAGTGCCGCCGATTAGCGCCGATGCGGAGGCCGTGGCCCAGGCTTTTCTAAACTTGCTCGACAATGCGGTCAAGTACAGCGCGGAAGAGAAACATATCACGGTCGGGCTGCGGCGCGAAGGCGAGTGGACGGTGATTGAAGTGAAAGACCGTGGCCTCGGTATCGAGCCCAAACATCTCGACAAGATTTTTGGGAAATTTTATCGCGTGGAAACCGTCGGCCACGAAACCCGTGGCGCCGGCATCGGGCTGGCACTCGTGCAACATATCATGCAAGCACATCACGGCC
>JBOHQZ010000868.1:0-3243 GCA_050732275.1 bacterium | reverse complement strand
CCTCGCCATACCAAGCGTCGGTGTAAGTTCCCGCGTATTTGGCAAGGGGCAGCGAGGGACGTGAAGTGTTGTCTCGCGCGGCATTGGCGCTTTTTTCCGCGGCAGAAATCATGGCGTCAACGCGGGCGCGAACTTTTTCATAAGCGGCCACCCAATCGTAGGCCGGCGTGCCAAGGTAGTGATCAAAAATCCGGTAAGTGATCGACTCGAAAGCCGCTCCCGATTCCTGGTTCGTAAGAACGGCGACGCCGAGCTTCAACTCCGGAATCATCGCCACTTTGGAAACGTAGCCTGGCAGCCCGCCGGTGTGAGAGACGACTTTCTTGCCGCGATAATCGCGCACGCCGAATCCCAAAGCGTAGCCATTGAAATTGGCGCGCAACGCCGCCAGCTCGGGTGCTTGCTCGCCAAGCGGAATCGGGGTGACCATCGACCACAGTTGTTGCGTCGTGCGCGGTGAGAAAAGTCGCCCGCCATCGGCAATGCGTCCCGAGTCGAGCTGGACGATCATCCACTTTGCCATGTCTTCTGCGTTCGAATTGATGCCGCCGGCGGGGTTGGTGTTATCGCTCGCGAAAGGCGCAACAGGTCGAACTTTGCCATCAACGGGAGCGTGCGCTGCTGCGACATTTGTTCCTGTTCCGGCCTCGGAGTGACGGACGTTGCTGCCGGTCATTCCGACTTTAGCCAAAATTCGCGACGCGATAAAATCCTCCCACGTTTGCCCGCTAATCGTTTCAATCACCTCGCCGGCGATCAAATACAGCACGTTGTCATAAGCGTAGGCGCTGCGAAAACTGGTGGCGAGCGGAATATAGCGGAGGCGGCGGGCAATCTCCTTGCGGTTATAATTGGAAGGCGGCCACCACAGCAAATCACCGGCGCCCAAACCCAAGCCGCTGCGGTGGACGAGGAGATCACGCACGCTCAGCTCGCGCGTCACGTAAGGATCGGAAAGCTGAAACCATCGAAGATAACGCACGACCGGCGCGTCCCATTCGAGCTTTCCCTCTTCGACGAGCAGACCGAGCGCCGTTGCGGTGAAAGCTTTGGTGTTCGAGGCAATTCCGAAAAGCGTCCGCGCGTCTACCGGTGCTGGCTCGCCGAGCTTACGGACGCCATAACCTTTGGCGACGACGACCTTGCCATCTTTGACGATGGCGAGTGCGATGCCAGGCACTTCAAACTCCTTGCGAACGCGCTCAACGTACGCGTCCAAATCTTTGGGCGCTCCCATTTGCGCGCTTGCAAATGGTGCGTTGAATAAAAGCGCCAGTGTCAAAACGATAACATTCTGCAAGGCAAAGCATCTTTTCATCAGTTTGCTCCTCCTCGAAGTGAAGTTGGTCAATAACTTTTAACCATATTCGATGCATTGACGAGCAATGAACGTAGTTAAAACTCTGGCTCAAAGTCAAGCAGTTTTTGCCATTATCGGTAATGCCTCAGTCACAGGGGGAAAATCGTAGCGCAGTCTTCCAGACTGCAGACAAGATGTCTGCGCTACCCCCCTTCACTGAGGGAATACCATTATCGCTGCGCCAAGAGAATTCGCTTACAACAAAAAGCCCCGAGCGTCCCGGGGCTTTTTTGTATTTCCTCCATAATTTCCATCAGTTTTTTAAGTCCAGTTTCCGGTCGTGGTTTGGTTGCCGTTGGCGTCGTACCTCCACCACTGGCCGGATCCGTTCGCCAGCCAGACCGCTTTGAAGCTCAACGTGCCGGCAGTGGACAAACGCACCTCGCCGGAGCCGTCACTATTATTCACGATATCGATCTGTGAAGCGACGGCGCCACCGTTGTTATATAACTTGAAAGTTCCCGTCAGCACGCCGTTGAGATTCGTCGACCAGGAAAACTCCGCCAACAGCGTCGTAGTGTTCGGGGTATAACCATTGAAATCGCCGCTTTTGCCGTCGGCGCTGGTTGTTCCGTCAATCGCTGTCCAGTTGTTGTAGGTGGTGTTAGTACTGGGGTCGGTTCCATTGAGCACCAGTTTCCAATAATAGCTCCCATCGCTCTGCTGAGTCGCGGTGAGGGTCGCCATGAGATTTTGCACGTTGTAGGTCCACGTCCAAGTGTTGCCGTTTAGAGTGGCTTGCAACCCGGCGTACGGAGCCAAAATGCCGGTGTAGGTATTAGTGGTCTGAATGTGGAGCTTTGCCTGTTGCGCATTGGGATCCTGAGAGCTCGTGTTCGGACCGTTGAAAGCAATCGACGGCAACAACGGCGCGGTGTTTTGCGGCTGGGTGGGTGATTTATCGTTTTTGGAACATCCGATAATCACCAGGGTCAACATGGCTGCTGCCATGCCAGCCACTTGGAAGTGCTTTTTCATCAAAACCTCCTTGTTAGTTCGTTCAAATTCGTTACGCGTCAAACACATTATCGTAAAATGTATTTGACAAGCCGCCCGTTATCACGCATGGGCGAGCTCGATAATAAGTAATAGAGGCAACCGCCATGCCCGCAATCATTATCCTCGGCATTTTTTCCCTTAAACTTCTTCTTGCTATGCCGGGAAAATTTTTTTATCTTTGCTTTGAACAAATTATTTATATAAGGTCATTTGCCATGAAACCATCGCCAGCCAACCTCGAATTGTCTACGGAAGCCATGCAGCGCATGGGCGAGGCGTGCCTTCGCGCCGTAGTGGACCACATTACTGAGCTTCCCAATTCGCCGCGCGCGAATTTAGAGAACATCGTTGCAATCGCCAAATCTCTTCGCGAGACGCTGCCTGAAACCGGCACGGACTTCGCAGCACTTTTAAATTTTTTGATGGAGCGCGTGATTCCGGTTTCCATCAACACCGCGCACCCGGCGTATATGGGCTACATTCCCGGCGGCGGACTTTTCCCTTCGGCGATTGCGGATTTTCTCGCTGCGGCAACGAACCGTTATGTCGGCGCATGGTATGCGGCTCCGGCAGCAGCGCGACTCGAAGCCAATGTACTCGATTGGTTCGCCGAGCTGATGGGATATCCCAAAACCAGTCGCGGTATCATGACCACCGGCGGTTCGCTCGCCAATTTCAGCGGCGTTGTCACCGCACGCAAACATATTCTCGGCGACGACATTGCGAAAGGGACTTTGTATTGCTCCGATCAAACGCATCACTCGGTGATGAAAGCCGCGATGCTCGCCGGCATTCCGGAACGAAATCTTCGCTTGCTGCCGCCGGATGAGAATTATCGCACGATTCCGGATCGCTTTGAAGAAGCGATCAAAGCTGATCTGCAA
>JBOHQZ010000867.1:0-3249 GCA_050732275.1 bacterium | reverse complement strand
GCGAAGTTTCCAATGCGGTTGGCGGCGCCAGCGATTTGTTTTTATCAACAGCGCTTTGCAACTTGCGTTTGAATGTAACCCACCATTGCCGGTCGCGAAGGCGGGGACTGTCGATGCGCTGCGCCAGCGAGTCCATTTCGGACAAGCCGGCGAGAAAAATGGCGGCATCCGGGCTCGTTTGCAAATAAGTAATCAAATTGCCGAACGAGAAACGGCGAAATTCTTTCTCGTATCGCTGCCATTGCGTCGAGGTAATGCCGAGATCGGGCAACGGATTGAGGCGGATGGAGACGTCGTCGCCATAATCATCCAAATCCACCGTCGAGCAATATAATGTAACATAACGCCTGATGATAAAACCCGACGGCGTGATCCCTTCAATCACCGCGCCGTATCTTCCCGGCGCGCTTGCACGTTCGACCGCGTGCATCTCTTTGTCAAAAAACGAAGTGCCTATGGCAAACTTGCCAAGCTCGTTGTCCACCATGCCGGGTCGTTTCCATTGCCCTTGGGGAAACTCCCCCGGCGGAAAAACATATTTTTCAAAAGTGAGTTCTTCCTCCAGGAAGGCTTTGATGCGCTTCTCCGTAATGGCAGCAACGCGAATCGTATCGACAATTTTGCCGGGCACCCGAACTTCGATGGCCTCGCCCATCAGCGCTTGTTTATCTCGAGGGATAACCAGTTCAGCTTTCGCAAGTGGGTGAAACAATTGCAAGGTCGTTTCACCCAATAGCAGGCCTCGCGACTGCGCGCTAACGGTTTGACCCGCGTACCGCGCTCGCGTCACGAGCTTGAGCGTGGCGTCGCCAAGATTCCAAAAACTGAGATCAGAAAAAAATTCCTGTTTTTCGTTTGTGCGCAAATGGGCCAGCGCATTTTTGTAAGCAAAGATACGATACCAATTTTCTTTTTCAGACGGAAGCGCCGCGATCTTGAGTGTGTTTGGTTTGCCATTGCGCAACCACGATGATGGAACAGTGAAATACATGTACCCCAAAAGCGCGCCGTTATGATTTTGATAAACCGCCGTAAAAGAGAGCGTTCCTCCTTGCGGCCCGGCAATGTTCCAATGCGGATTTTGCCGCGTTGAAAACATGAACCGATATTTGTCATTGACCGTGAATGAGAAGCGGGTATTGCCGAGGTTGCTGCCAAAGCCACAGGCCCAAATAAAAGCGGCGGAATCGCCGGCCCAACGCGCCGGAAGTGAAGCAGTTCTCCATTCAATTATCGGCGCCTCAGCGGTAGTGCGGACAACATACGCCGGCACTCGCAAACCGTTGCTGCGATGAGAGGGATAATCTGCCAGTTGACCGCGCAGATTATCCGAAAAACCCTCGAACCAATTCAGCGAGTCATTTTCTATTCTGAAATGAAGTCGGGCGACGGCTTCAAGATCAATTTGGGCTGCTGCGGGTAAATTCTCGAAAAGAAAAATTATCCCAATCAGCAACCGCAGTTTTCGAGGAAATTCTTTTTTCATACTTATGAAGCGAAGAGGAGGGCTTGTGCCTCCATCCTCCAGTCGCACCGGCTCGCTACCGTCAATCAAATAACCTGATCGCTTTTACTCTTACTCTTACTCTTACTCTTTCTCATACTCTTACTCGCTTTTCGAAATTTTAAAAAACGAGTAAGAGTACGAGTATGAGAAAGAGCTTATCGCATGAGCAGCATTTTACGAACTTTCTCAATGCCATTCGCTTTGAGGCGATACATGTACACGCCGCTGGTGAGTTTGCCGGCATCGAAGTCAATGACGTGCAATCCCGCCGCTTTGTATTCATTCAACAAAACAGCGACGGTTTGGCCAAGCAAGTTTTGGATTTCCAATTTCACCACGTCTGGCTTATTCAGCTCAAACTTGATGATGGTGTTCGGATTGAACGGATTCGGATAATTTTGGTGCAATGTAAATTGCTGCGGCACGGCACTTTCGCGCTGCGCCACCGAGGTGGCCAAATCGTTGCGGTAAATGGTGAGGCCATCGGCCCGTTCCGCAACATACGCATACGCGCCAACCACGGCCACGCCTCTCGCCTGCGGCACATCGTCATAATAGCCGGCTTGCGTCGGACTGGCAGGATTCGAAACATCGATGACGCGCAAGCCAGCGCCTTCGGCGGCAACGTAGGCATATTTTCCACTCACCGCCGCCACGTACCCGTAGCCACCGGTCTCGACTCTTCCCACTTGCACCGGCGCGGCAAGGTTTGAAATATTAAAAATGCGCAGCGAATCACCGTCGGGAACATAAGCATAATTGCCTTCGATCGCGAATCCTTCGTTTCCGACTTTCAAGCTTCCGGTCTCTCCCGTTCCAACCGGATTGGCCGGATTCGTTGCATCATAAAACCGAATTTTGCCGTAGTCGGTGATCGCAGCGATTTTGCCAAACGCAGCGACATTTTCGCCATAAAGTGCGGGAACAGATTTAATCCATCTCGGTGTAGCCGGCGTGGTAATATCCAAAACCACAAGACCGCTGTCGCTGGCGGCTACATACACATAGCTGCCGCTGATGGCAATGCCACGCGCACGCGGGGTGGCAACCGTCCCGACTTCGGTTGGATTGGCCGGATTGGAAACATCTATGATTCGCACCCCGGCATCGCGATCGGCGACATACGCATAATTGCCACTGGCCACTACACCGCGCGCGTCGCCTGGAGTATTCACTGTGCCCAACAAAATCGGATTCGCAGGATTGGCGACGTCGATGATCCGCAAGCCTTCAGTGCCATAAGCCACGTAAGCTTTATCATTCACAATAAAAGGCGTGAAGGCCGTACCAGGTGCAGCCGCAAGAACGCCGAGCGCGCCTGATTCCGCCGGGGCGTTGGCGTTTGAAACATTGACGGCGCGCAAGCCGGCGGTGCGATCGGCGACATAAATATGGCCGGTGGGCGAGCCACCGATGGTAATGGCGCCAAAAGCAACAAAAGCGGCGCGCCCCGGCGTATCGAAGAGCTTGACATTTTGGGGTGCGCCAATATTCGAAACGTCGATAATTCGCAAACCGGAATCACCGTTGGCAACGTAGCCGAAATTTCCGTCAAAGAAAATGCAAGCGGTTCTAAATCCGGTGGCGAGAAAAGTCGCATTCACCGGCGCCGCCGGATTCGTCACGTTGACGACTTGCAGTCCCGCATTGAAGTCGCAAATATAAGCATGGCCGCCGCGAACATTCAGATACTGATGATAGCCGCCGGCTAGTGCTGGAATGCGTCCGGCATAAAGCGGCGT
>JBOHQZ010000866.1:0-3262 GCA_050732275.1 bacterium | reverse complement strand
ACAAGCTGATTCCCTCGCCGCAACGCTTTGCCGCAACGCCACGGCGGCGTGATTTTTAATCCGAAAGCGCGTGAAGTCGCCCCGCAGCACAGCATCGGTTACTTGCGCGTGCAAGTAGGCGGCAAATTGACTTGGCTTTTGACAAAGCTGGTGATTTATATGTTGTCGGGAGCAATGAAGTATACCGAATTTCATCAAGCGCTGTTGTGACAGTAATTGCCACTGGACTAGTCGGGCCTTTTAATGGGTTAGATATAAATTCCAAGAACGATATATTCATATCCGATTCTGGAGCGGGTGAGATCTTTAAAATTACAAAAACAAATTAAGGCCTGTTATTGCGAGGTAGTCTGTCAACGAAAGAGTTTTATGTTCGAGCGCTCGGAAGAAGCATTGCGTGATCTGGATAAGATCATCATCATTTGCGTTTTTATTCTGGTCGCCGCCGGCCTGCTGGCCCTTTACAGCGTCACCACAGCGATCAATACGCCGGCGATTTTAAAAGACAACTTTGCCAAACAAGTCATTTGGTTTACTATCGGCATTATGATCGCTTCGGCAGTGGTCATGACGCCGATGAAATTTTTTTACAAATATGCCTACTGGTTTTATGCTGCCGGATTGGTGCTTTTGGTGGCCGTGTTCCTCACCAGCCCGGTAAAAGGCTCGCACCGCTGGTTTGTAATTGGCCCGGTGCGCCTGCAGCCGTCCGAAATTGCAAAGGTCGCCACGATTTTGGTGTTGGCGCGATTTATCGCAAAAGACGGCACGGACTTGCGGCGTTACAAGGATGTTGCCATCGTTTTCGGTATCGTCCTTATGCCAGCCTTACTCATCATTAGACAGCCGGATCTCGGCACCGCGATCGTGTTTAGCTCACTCGCCATTCCCATGTTGTTTTGGGCCGGGCTTTCGCCCTTTATCATTTTCGTTCTCATTGCCCCGATTGTTACTTTGGTTTCTGCTTTTAATCTCGTTTCGTTCGCCATCGTGATCCTGGCGATCACCGGCGTTTTATTGTGGGTGCGTTGCCGGTTATGGGTTTTTCTGGCCGTTTTGCTGATCAATATCACCGTCGGCGCCTTGACGCCGAAAATTTGGGAGGGCATGCACGATTATCAGCGTGACCGCATCCGGACGTTCGTCGGGCTGCAAGAAGATCCCAAAGGCGCGGGCTATCAGGTCAACCAGGCCAAAGTGGCCATCGGCTCGGGCGGCTTTTGGGGCAAGGGTTGGCTGCACGGCACCCAAACCAAGCTGCGTTTCCTGCCGGAGCAACACACGGATTTTATTTTCACCGTTATCGGCGAAGAATTTGGTTTCGTCGGGGTCGTGCTGGTTATGCTGGCTTTTTTAACCGTTCTCCTGCGCTCGCTCATTATCGCGGGCGCCGTCAAAAGCAAATTTTCCACTTTGGTGGTTATCGGTTGTCTGACCGCGATTTCTGTTCATGTCATCATTAATATAGGAATGTGTGTCGGCATTATGCCCGTTACCGGATTGCCGCTGCCGTTTTTGAGCTATGGCGGCTCCGCGCTCTGGACTAATATCGTTCTCGTGGCGCTGATTCTCAACGCGGGCTTGCGGCGGTTTCAGTATTTGTGACCGGGGAATTAAAAACTTGACTTTCTGGGTGAACTTTCATACATTTTATTAATCAATTATATATGCTTTAAAACTTAAATATAAGGGTGTGATCGTGAGTCGGGTGCGTGGCTGTTGTGAATGGGGATTGCCTACGGCTGTAGGCTTTGCGTTGATACTCGCCGCCGTTTCTTTCGTGCACGCGCAAGTCCCCAAATTTGGTTTGGGATTCCGTGGAGGAGTGGCAAGATTAGATGGAGATCTGGGTAAGGCCAAGTTAAGCCCTGAGGTGAATGGGGTTTTTTCTTTTGCACTCTGGCCGCATTTGATCGTGGGTGCCGAAGCCGGTTTTGCCGATTTGCAGGTCGGCGCCAATGCCGACACCGCCGTGCTGCGGATGATACCGCTCTCATTAAACCTCACTTTCCGGTTTGCGCCTTTTGGCAAAGTTTCACCGTTCGTGGCGTTGGGCGGCGGCGGCGCTTTTTGGCAGCATTTCGACAAGCGCACGAACAACGTCATTCCGCTGGCCGGGCAAACGAAAAAACAATTTGATTATTTTGCCAAGACTGCCGGCGGACTCGATATTTTCCTGTCGCCGAGAATTACCTGGACAACGGGCGCCGCTTATCGTTATGCTCTCACCGACAAATTCGACTTTGCTTCAATCGGCGATCAGGACGACGGCGTGATTAGTGCTTTCACGGGCTTTACGGTAAATCTCGGCAAAATCGTCGGCGATGCGGATCACGACGGCGTTATCGACCGCTATGATTTGGACTCAAAAGCGCGGGAAGATCGTGACGGCTATCTCGATCACGATGGCGTGCCGGATTCGCCGGCTGGCGACAGCTTCACGGCTTTTGTGAGTGCGCCAAGCGCTAATGGTGCAGATACAACACCGCCGATCGTCATCCATGCGCCGGTGTCACAGTCTCCGGTGGGACGCGACATTCATCTGCGCGCCGAGGTTTTTGAAAATCAGCGTTTGCTCAAAGCGGCCGTCCTTTACCGCCCGGCGAATATTCGGCGCTGGCTGGTGGAGCCGCTCAACACGGCGGACGGCAATTTATTCGTCGGCACGATTCCCAGCATGGCCGTCTCCCAAGCCGGCGTGGAATATTGCATCGTTGCGGTGGATGAGGCGATTAGCGGCGTGGGTTATTCCGGCTTGCCGAATCGGCCGAATTTCGTGCGCGTTCACGGCAAGGAAACGTGGTGGCGCATCGTGGCCGGACTCGTCGCCGCGGGCAGTTGGGGCGCCGCGGGTTATCTCGTTTATCGCGATCAGAAATAAGGAAAATTCTTAACCTCTTCCAAGCCTTGGACCATGTCTTTGGGTTGATTTAGATTCAAGACTATGCGCTCATTTGTACTAAATATCGCGTTGATTGGGCTTGGCATATTGGGGCTTCACTGCGGCTGCAAAAAGGATCCCGCCTCGCCATCTCAAAAGAACCCTAGAGAATTGACTTGGCGGGTAGACACGCTGGCTTATCCTGGAAGTTTTCAAACGTTGCTCAGCGACATCTGGGGCAGTTCGGCGAAGGATGTTTATGTCGTCGGAATTACATCTGCAAGCCTTGGTTCGATGTGGCATTTTGACGGTAAAAGCTGGACGGATGTCAAGCTTAGCGTAACGCAAGGCGGAACAATAGCCGGCGCGATTGATTTGCGT
>JBOHQZ010000865.1:0-3265 GCA_050732275.1 bacterium | reverse complement strand
TCTTGCAGCGCACCGGCGCGATGTGGGCGGCCTTCACGTTATTTCAATTCATCGCCTATTTAAACTGGAAGGAGAAACCGTATTGGCTGGCCATCGTTGCCGGGCTGCGCTTGAGCGAGTTCGCGGCAGACTGGACGTATTTGTATTTTGCGCAAGACCTCAGCTTTCTCGGGCGCCTCAGCTTGTTCATCTCGACGCCGACGAATATGCTGGTAAGCTGGATGTTTTTCAAAGCTTTCGTGACGTCCGACCAGATTCCGCGCGGCCCGAAAAAGCCCCCGGCGGGGAAAAATTTTAAAAAAATCCCGTGAGTTTTCAGAAAAATTCTTGTCTATATTAAGTGGGAGGGCTCTCAACAGACGCGGACGACTTAACGACACCCGGACTGCTTGATTCTTGCCGCCATGCCAACGGTCGTTCTAGCCAGATAAGACACCAGCTTCCAGCCCCCCGTATTGACTCTTCGTTTGACGAAAGAGAGAGTCACCATTTTTCAGCATCTTGGGTGCTCCCCAAAACACATTTGGGGAAACAACTCTTTGTATCTTACCAGTTATTGACAAAAAAAGCCAAAGGGTGGGCCATGAAAAAATCATGGTATATCTTGACGTTGGCCGTCTTGCTCTGCAACTTGGGGTATCTTCACGGTCAAAAATTTACGCGCGAGAATTATTTCGATTTCCTCCCGCCGTCGTCGCATATTATTCGCCAGACTGCCGCGAGCGCCAGACTGCATCTTTATGGCAATCCACTGGACCTCAATTACCAGGATGCAAGCCCGGCAGATGGAATAGATGACGAGAGAGCCAAAAGACTGCTGGCCCTGGCTGCAAAATTTTCGCCGATTCTGCACAAACACAATTTCAGCGTGCCGCGAGATTTTGAGGCCATGCTCCGGCTGAAATACGACGACGAGCACAACAAGCTGACGTATGACAACCGTCCTTTTCTTTACGTCGATATCTGGGATTTGACCAAGCCTGAAAGCCAGCTCGTGATAGCGGATTTCGTCGATCTGGCTGCCGCGGCATCCCTTCCCGGCGCCAGCAATGGCGAGGCGGCCCGCAATCGGAATTACGCCAAATGCCATGATGAAAAATTGCAGGACCTCCTGAAAGAATTTCATCCCGAAAGCTGCGAGGAGCACCCCGTTCATCCGGAACGGCGTCTGGAAAAAATCCTCTATTTTGATTTCCCGGGCCAGGATGAATCCAGTTGGAAGAAAATATACCAGGCGCTCGAGCAAAAGGAAAAGTTTGAAAACGACCGTCTCGATTCCAAGGTTTACGCCCATTTTTTTATCCACGAAGATTTCGCGGCAAAAGCCGCGGCGCGATATGAATTAGTCGTGCAATATTGGCTTTTCTACCCTTTTAACGACGGCGGCAATAATCACGAAGGCGATTGGGAGCATATCAACGTTCGCCTCACCACTTTGCAACGCCGGGGCGGCTTTCTTGCCGAGGATGACCTCATAAGAATTTTCGATCATGCGAATACGGCCATCCTGGATTCTCTGATCATTAAAAAGGTTGATTACTATTTTCATCATTTTGTGATGACGTTGGATTATCACGCGCTCGGCTTGGATTTCCACCAGCCGGACAAACGCAATTTCATGTCCGAGCTGCGGCAGGCCAAACAGCGCAAGTTGCGGCAGGATTGGCTTTACGAGCGAATCTATGAGAGGATTCATCTTCTCAAAGACAGCTTGAATACTCATCCTATTGGTTACATCGGCGCCGACAACATCGGCCTCGATCAGCTCATCGCTCTGCCGGGCGGGCGCAACCGCAATTCCCACGGCACCTATCCTTTTCCCGGCGTCTGGAAACGCGTCGGCCCGGCCGGCGCCACCGAACGCGTCGCCGATGGGTGGCACCAATATAAATTTTTATTGCCCACAGCCGCTGGAAAAAAACTCGACTTGCACCCCAGACGGAATCCGTGGTATGAAGGAAAAAGAAACGACCAATACACGGTGTACACGGAAAAGGACATCATTCTGCTGCCGGATTGGGAAGCGCTCAAAGATTCGGTGTTGACCAATGCCGCGATCAGGCGCCGCTGGGCCTGGCTGATTTTGCCGATTCGCTGGGGCTTTCCGGTCGCCGGCTCGCTTGGCGCCGGCTTGATCAAATTCAAACATGCAGACTTGGGCAATTCGGCGCCCTGCGGCCCAGCGTTCAATCCCGGCTGGAATCGTGTCAGTGCCACCGCCGGGTATCAGTCTTATGACCCGCATATATTGCCGGTGACTTTCCTATCCGGCGTACAGGACAATTTTTTCAACGTTTGGGGATTTTTTAATGTTCCACGCTTGGTGGTCAATTTCCCGCCTGCAAATATCTTGCATCACTTGGGGCTGGGGTTTTCCGAGTCGACGCCGAAATATCTGCCTCGTGAAGATTTGCCTTTCCGCTTTACGTCCGCGGCGTATCGCTCATTTTATACGATTGGCGACAATGATTTTGCGCGCCTGTTGCCGGGAAAGGAGCACACCGGCATTGGCTCGTTTTTAAACGCCAATCCCAACACCAAGATCGACATAGAAAGCCTCGAGTACAAACGTGGCCTTTCATTCCTGGGAGCGATGTACAATATTCACCTCGGCCGTTTTTCCGGCGAGAATACCTTTTCGATTTCCGAGAGCAACGTGCGCTATCGCATCCGTGCCAGCGAACAGGAGCTTGGCAACAAAGTAGAAGGAACTTTGCGGCTTTACGAGCTGACCGGCAGCTTTCGGCACAGCTTTTCCAAAGGCATATTTCAACCCTTTATTCGCACCGGCTACGGCTGGAACTTGTATCAGATTGAAAATCTCACTCTCAACGGAGCAAAGCTGACGCCTGCCAAAACCAAAATCTTCCACAAGCCAACGCGTCCGTTTCTGCCCAATACCTGGCACTTCGGCGCCGGTATTGAATTGTTTTTTGAAAAAAACCAGAACATTTGGAAACTGCCGCTTTTAAGAGCCTATGCCGGAAAGCCGGAATTGGGAATTCGCCTGGATTACACTTTGCACTTGCATCGTCTGGGCAAGGGGTTTAGCGACGAGTTAGGAGTCGCAAACATCGCGCGGCAGGAAATCGGTTTTGGCCTCGTCCTTGGCCTTTAAGAGGGCCGCTTCGCTAAAGTTACTACCTTAATTTTGCACTGAATTTGACCGAAACTGCAATTGACGCGGATTTGATCGATATATGAATCCACCAATTGGGTGATGCAAAAAAAATTTTGCACGGCTGGATTTGCTTTTAACTCCGCT
>JBOHQZ010000864.1:0-3268 GCA_050732275.1 bacterium | reverse complement strand
GTTTAGCAGCGGCATCGGCTCGGGCACGGCGCGATTGCGATACTCATCCAAAAGCGAAAAAAGATAATGTCCCAATTCATGAACGAACGTTCTCGGAACATAGTCCGTAATGGGGAATGGTGGTGTGAGCAGTGCATTCGTGATAAAAATATGATAACCAAGCCGGCCGGCCCCGTAAACATCGGCATTTGTTATGGTCTCGTCGGCATAGATAATGACATCGACCAACGGATCATAGCACACCTCTGGCGAAGCATCGTTGCACACCCGTGAGATAATCCTGATTGTGCCGAATCGAAATTTGCCGTTCGAGGATTGATAAAGATAATTATTGGCTTGATTGAAGACGGTTTGCCAAGCCGTGATGTTAATGACGTTAGGCGCCGGTTGCACAAACAATACACTGAAATTCCACTTTCCCGTGTTGTCAATATACCCGGTTCCAGTGAATGCTTTGCTGGCGGGAAAAAGTCCAACCAATACAACGCCAAGAGAAAGAAGCGATTTGCGGCACAATGTTTGAATCAAGCATGACATGGCTACCCTCACAGATTTAATTGATCGTATAAGTTTTATTTGGAGATTTTGCATCTATTATAATAGACACCGAAACGATCATTTTTCCCCACGTTTTATTGCAAGTTTGCCCCTCAATCCGGCCGGAAGCACGGAAAAACAAAATACTCATGGCGGCGCTTGTACAACATATTCCTTCTTTTATTTCGCCAATACGATTTTCTCCACCTGCGTTCGACCGCCCGCGCGCAAGCGCACGAAATAAACGCCGCTGCCGGCGATCGCGCCGTCGTCGGTGCGGCCGTCCCATTCGGCCTCGTGCGCGCCCGGCTCAAAAGGCTTTTCGTCGATCAGCGTGCGAATCTTGCGCCCCATCACGTCGTAAATGGCCAGAGAAATCTTTTCGCGTTTTGGGGCGTCAAAAACAATGTGCGTGGCTAAATTGAACGGATTGGGAAAATTGGGATAGAGTCGGAACGCCGTGGGCACATTGTTTGCGTTCGCCGGGTGATCTTTTACGCCAACCAGCAGGCTTAATTTCACGGATGCCGTGTCGCCCGAGCGATAGCGCACGGTTAACGAGCTTTCTAAAATAAAACCCCGCGGCACTTTGGGAGGAAAAGCACAAAGCTCCGGAAAGATATCACATACCTTAAAATTCAGATTGGCTTTCAGCGTATTCGCCTCGATTTTGACGGAATCGAATTTTACGGTTTTGCCGTTCACAGTGCCGCCGACCTCTATCGAAAAGGCATGAGGATAATCCGGCGGCAATTTAAACTTTCCCGTCACGGCAAATTTGAGCTCTGTTCCTGGCAAAGGAATTGACCATGGCAGCTTGTCAAGGCTGAAATCCAGGGCGCCCAGCGTGGAGTTTTGTGTGGCCTGTACAAAATACGTCACAAAAGCTTCACGCTGAAATTTGGGGATCGGATTGAGCGGGTCTTTATTCTTGATCAAGAATTCCTCGCCCGAGGCCAGGATCGCCTGCCCCAAATTGGCAGCCTGCAGCCGGACCGTGCGCAATCCGCCGGCCGCGCCCTTGAAGATTTTGGAGTAAATGCCGTCGCCCTTGGCCCAATCCCCATTAAAAGCCGAAGACCGAATACGGGCGGAATCAACGCCGTCATCAAAGGCGCCTTCGGTCACGTCATTCAGAAAATCTCCATAGAAATTGATCTTGCCGACCGCCAATTCATCGAGATTGACCAGCGGATAAGGCGCGTTGACCCGCGCATGTATCACCTGATTGTCTTGCGCGCCATAAAGCGTTCGTTCGGCCACGGCCACGAGAAAGGCCTTGGGTCTCTCGTCGGAGATCGCAAAGGTGACCGGCAAGGGAATTTTAAGACAACCCGCCGGGACAACCACCTGCACTTGCAATTTCTCGCCTCTGGTAAGATCAAAATAACGGCGTGCTTTCAAAGCATGGCCGACAAAATCATTGCCATTGTCTGCTGCAATGGTGTCGCCGATGCCATTGCGAAGGATGATGACGCTGACTTTGCAAGTCGGATCGGGCCAGCTCGCGCTGACGATTACCTCGCGAATATCTTCGGGCGCCGTGTAGTCAAAATGGTCCGACGAGTCAACCGGCAGCGTTCTCACCGTAATGATCTGTTTGCTGGCGGCGTCAGTTGCTTGATAGGCCATAACACTTGGGAAGGTGGCATCATAAACCGCGCCACCCATTCCCGCCGCGAGGCGGCGGTAAGTTTCGAGTACTTCGCCGGCCAAAGTCTCCGTCGACCTGACGAAACCAATAGTGGTACGAATGTTTTGGCCGCGGAATCTCGTTAGCAGGGCCGAATCCGGCGCCGCCAAGCTTTCCTTGCCGCTCGTAATGAGCAGAAAGGTGCGCGAAGTTCCACCCAATCTACCTGCTCCGCCCGCCAATGTTTCAAAAGCGCTCAACACCTTTTGCAGCAGCGTCGCGAGGTTGGCGTTGGGTTTGTCGCGCAATGGCAGAGCCTTTAAAATGGCCGTATAACCAAACGCGAGATCGGTCTCCCAGCGCACCGGCGCCGAAACCCGTATGCTGTCCTGATTGTATTTCAGCAAAATCACCCGGCCGCTATCGTCGGGATTGCTGATGAAGGCGCGGTCGAGCATTTGAAACATGACGGATTCGGCGTCAGAATTCGGCAAAATACTCGCATCCACCGCCACCACGAATTCGGCTTGCGCACCCAGCTTCACGGCGTTGAGGGGCGCCAATCTGTTGAGCGGCACTTGTTGAGGCAGTTGCGGTTGATCAAGCGGGCTCCAAAAGCCCGGATAAAGCCGTTTCATCGTCGACCAGCAGCTCATCTTGTTATTGTCTTGAGATTGCCAGGTTTTGGACAGTTGGATATTGGACCTGAGCGTCTCATGATTTTCGTTAAAACACCACGTGCCGCCGACGTGGCCGAAATCTTCCATAAGACAGGCAGCTTGGTCAAGCAGGTTATTGCGGAAACTGGAATAAATGCATTGGAAATCACGCGGCAAAATAAAATTATCGCGCGTGCGATATTCGTCATAAACGGCGTAGAGATAATGGCCCAATTCGTGGACGAGCAGCTTGGCCAAATCTCTCACGCCGAATCTGTCGGTTCTGCCGGGGTCGTGCAACTGATCGGACATGAAGACGTGGTATCCGGCGCGGTTGACGCCGTAAACGTCGGCAAACGAGCGCTCCTCCTCGCGCCAAATGATGAGATCGGCGGTGGAACTGTAGCGCCTTTGCGGCATGATCGTGATGGTGCCGAAT
>JBOHQZ010000863.1:0-3270 GCA_050732275.1 bacterium | reverse complement strand
GAACCAAAGGCCAGGACAAGATCAAACCGGAACGGACAAAAGAAAGAGAATTGGGCCTCGATCTGGCGTTTTGGAATGAGCGCATTTTCCTCAACACGACGTATTATCGCGCCGAAACGGAAGATGCTCTCCTCGCTTTGCCGTTGGCGCGCACCACCGGCTACTCCAGCCAACTTCAAAATGCCGCTAAATTCCGCAACGAAGGCGTCGAGGTTTCCTTGCAGGTTTTTCCGCTGCGTATGCGCAATTTTGAGTGGGATTGGCAAGTCAACTGGGCGCGAAATAATAATCGCGTCATCGATCTTGCCGGCGCCAACTTTATCGGTCTGAGTGGTTTTGCCGGCATAGCAACTTTTGTCGTCGAAGGCCAGCCTTACAGCGTGCTGCGCGGCGTGGATCACATTCGCTTTGGCCGCGGCAGCGTCGTGGGTGGCGTGAATATCGATCAAGCCTATCCGGGCGCCCCCAAAGGCGCGCTCTACATCGATGCCGCCGGCTTTCCGGTTATTGACCCCGAGCAGAGAATCCTCGGCGATTCCAACCCGGATTGGACCGGCTCGATTCGCAATTCGGTCACGCTGTTTCGGAAGCTCAAAGTTTCGGCGTTGATCGACATCAAGCACGGCGGCGATATGTGGAATGGCACCGCCGGCGCACTCTACCAGTTTGGGACGCATAAAGACACTGAAATTCGCGGGCAAAGCCTCGTCTTCGGCCAAACATACTACCAGAATCAGCAGGTCGCCGGGCCAGGCGCCGGCAAAGCAGTTGTTATCGACCAGACATGGTTTCAAGGCAATGGCAGCGGCTTCAATGTGAACTCGCCATTTATTGAAGAGTCCGGTTACGTCAAGCTGCGTGAGATCGCGGTCTCGTATAATTTCAGCGGCGGCTTGATCAAATCGCTCGGACTGAGCGACATCGATGTGCGCGTCAGCGGCCGCAACCTTAAAACCTGGACCGATTATACGGGCATCGATCCGGAAACCAATCTCACCGGCACGACCAATGGCCGCGGCTTGGAATACTTCAACAACCCGTTCTTCCGCTCGTACGCGGTGTCATTTCGGTTGAACTATTAACTTCAGCGAGGAATCAGCCATGCAAAAGCGATTATTGCATTTCTTCATTCCCATCTTAGTGCTCGGCCTCGCCTTCACGTCGATGCTCATCATCAACGCCTGCGATGCGCCGGTCAGTAGCGATTTTCTCGAAGGCAACGAAGTTGACCCGAACAACCCCACGCAGGTAACGGTCGATCAGTTGTTTACCGGCGTGCAGATCAATGGCTATCGCCAACACTCCGGGCATCTGGCTCGAACCGTCGCCATGTGGATGCAGCAGATGGCCGGCACCGACCGCCAGTATCAACAATATGATCGTTATATTTTTTCCGAAGATGATTACGACGGTGAGTTTGATAACTGGTATACCGGCGGCGGTTTGATTGACATTCGACGGATCATCAAGCTCGCGAACGAGCAACTCAATGACCGGGTTTATGCCGGGTACGGCAAATTTTACGAAGCCTGGTTTATCGGCACCTGTGCCAGCCTCTGGGGCGATACTCCTTATTCGCAGGCAGTCAACGATCAATTCCCAACGCCTAAGCTGGATAAACAAGCCGATGTGTATGCAGCCGTGCAGGCGCTCCTTGATCAGGCGATTGCCGATTTGGGCAGCGGCGTCGGTCTCGGCCCGAGAACCGTCGATCTTGGTTACCGAGGCAACGTTCAGCGAATGGTCGCCGCGGCGCGCACGCTGAAAGCGCGATATTATATGCATTGGGCCGAGAGCGACCCGTCTAATTATCAGAAAGCTTTGAACGAGACCAATCAAGGCATCAGCGCGGTCGCCAGCAATTTGATGACCGTTCATAACGCTTCCGTTTCCACAGAATGGAGCATGTGGTATCAGTTTTATCAAAGCCGTGACTCCTACACCCGCGCCGGCAAGTTCATGGTCGATCTGATGAAAGCGCGAAACGATCCGCGTCTGAACATTTACTACAGGCCTTTGGCGAGTGGTCAGGTCGTGGGCGCCGCCATTGGCGAGCCGGTGTCATCGACGACTTCCTTATTAGGCACGGCGTTTAGCTCGCAGGCCTCAGCGTTCCCGCTGATCACGTACGAAGAGAACGAGCTGATCAAAGCAGAGTGTAACTTCAAAACAAGCCAAGAAGCGGCTGCTCTGCAGAATCTCAATAATGTGCGGGCGGCGGTCGCGGCGAAATGGAGCGTTGCGTACCCGGCTTTGACCGGCCTCTCCGGCCAGGCGCTTTTGGACGAGATTCTGACCGAAAAATATCTCAGCTTGTTTTTGCAGATTGAAGTTTGGAACGACTACAAACGCAACTGTTTCCCGAGGCTGCAAACCTATCAGGGCCAGCCGATTCCAGGTCGTCTGCTCTACAGCGACGATGAGCGCAACGCCAATCCGAACTTTCCGGTGCCGGCCGCGCAGCCGCAGCGCAATACCAATGATCCGGGCCAGTGCAATTAGTTGTTGAGCCGTTCTCGACTTTAAGTTCGGCCCCAAGCCCACCCTTCGACGAGGGGTGGGCTTTTTTGCGTGCGTGGCTTTTGTTGTGGAAATTCGTATTGCCAACAATTCAAAGCCTGATTGCCGGGGGCAGCTTAAATACACTTCGGCGAAACTCGGTGATTTCGGCGTAGCTCGGCGGAAAAGCTTTTTCCTCCAAATTTCACCGAGGTCACCGATCGTCACCGAGATACTTATCTTTGTAAGCGGATTGTATGTCTTTGATTGCGGCTTTCCAGTAGTGTGATAAATCTATGAATGATTGGGTAAAATATCGTTTGGGTCACTCTTTCCCGTGGCCTTTCCTCAGCATGCTCGTGCTCGCGGCTATTTTAGTGTTGTTTGATGCGTCTGTTTCGCCGCCGGCCGCCGTTTTTCAAGATACGCCATCCCCCGCCGTTCTTTATAAAACCGCGCAGCAGGCCGTCCAGAAAAAAGATTATTCAACTGCCGAAAAGCTGTTCCGCCAGCTCGTAGCGTTGGACAGCCGATATCAGGAGCCCTCAGGGCGCTCGGCCTGGTATGGCCTCGGCATCACTTTGGAGCGGCAGGAAAAAAGCATGGAAGCAATCCAGGAGATGCGGCGCGGTCTCGACAGCCTGAAAGCGCAAGCCAAGAAAGATTGGTATCTCAATTACGATTTGGCCCGGCTTTACGCCGAATATGCGAGCACCGGCAATGAAGCGCTCATTACCGAGCTGGTTTTCGATGTTTTCAAAAACTCGCTGC
>JBOHQZ010000862.1:0-3272 GCA_050732275.1 bacterium | reverse complement strand
CATGCCATCACTTACCTCAAACAGGCGATCCAAAAGGAAAAACATGCCGCACTCCGCGAGGATTTGACGCAAGTTCTTATGCAACTCGGGGCTTCTGAGCAATGCCGCTGATCCTCAGAAAAATACGCAAAGCCAAATGGCATCAATATAGCCAATCGGATTTTCCTTGGCTGTTAGAAGATGATATACCGGCGGATCCATTAGGTGATCTGGCAACGAACGATAATGCGCTCTCCGTATGGCAAATTGACGACGACAAGTCCAATCTTCCTCACGTCGCCGCCGCGCTTGCAGCAAATTGCGACGACCTTTCCAATCTCGACTACGCCCTCTTTGATCAGCAAGTTTTAAAAGAAATCAATATAGTCATCCGACCTTCCAAGGGAAATTCACCGGACGAGATAGTCAATCAGAATTGTCACCGTGATCTTGTCGAACTTTCAGCGCGCCAGCTTGTGAATTTGGCAAAAGCCATCTTCACCCATGCCGAGGTCAAGCGGATTTCGGAAAAAGAAGTCCTGCATTTATTGGCGCAAGCCGTCGTCTCCGGACAAATAGAGCGCCTAAAGCTACGAACCAAAATTGGAATGAAAATTGACAAGTACATCGCATTGAACAAAAATTGATTAGCTCGTAAACGCCTTCTCCTAAAATATCTCATCAAAACATCGTATTCGCATTCGCCGCTTTCTCCGGCACGGTTTGCAGCACGTCCCAATGCTCGACGATTTTCCCACTGTCATCGAGTCGGAAAATATCGATGCCGGCCCAATCCCTGTCGCCGGGCCATTCCTGCTGGCAGTGCAAAACCACGTAGTTGCCCTCGGCAATCACGCGCTTGAAGTGGACACGCTTGCCGGGGTACTCCTTCGCCATTCTCGTAAAATATTCGATGAAAGCTTCCTTGCCATCGGCAACGCTTGGGTTGTGCTGAATATAAACTTCTCCGGCGTACTTTGCAATCGCTTCGGCGGGCTGGCACTGGTTGAACATCAGATCGTAGAAACCCATCACGGTTTTTTTATTTTGCTCGAGCTGATCTTTCGAATGCTTGATCATTTCCTCCAGTTGCTTGCGCAGCGTGATATTCTCGAAGACGACGCCGACGCAATGATTGGGCATGGGAAAAGCTTTGGAGGCATAATAGCCTTTTTGCACATTCTCATCGCGGTATTCCATCGCCCCGATCGTGCGGGATTGTTTGGTATGGGCAACCTCGGCAAAAATTTGCGGGAGGTCGGTTTCCGCCAAAGCCGGAAAGACTGCGAGAATGTGTTTTCCAATCTGCTGGCTTAAATCAACGCCGGTGTATTTCGAGGCTTGACGGTTGGCATAAACCAATTTAAGCGAGCTCGCCTCATCAAGATTTTCCATTTGGTAAACAAGCAGTCCGGTGTTCATCTCGGAAAAAACCGCGTCGATCAAGCTCGCCATCATTTTGACATCGGACAAATCGAAAGATTTTGTGGTTTCCATAGCGGCCTCTTTTAAGATTATCATTCTGCAAGCCTGCCCTGCCACCATGGCCGCAGGCCAGGGAATCTTTTTTGATTTAAGGCAGTTGTTCAAAACAAATAAAGATTCCCTACGAGCGCAGCCTCCGAAATGACAATAGGATTTATTTACGCTTTACGTTTCACGTTTTATATTCACTGTCCAACCGCAAACGTCGAATCCCGATAAACTTCTTTACCCTCCAACATCGTCAGCAGCACTTTGGCGCGGTGGATCGTGTGCGCCGGAATCTCAAACAGATTGCGGTCGAGGACGATCAAATCCGCAGCTTTGCCGACTTCAATTGAGCCGGTCTCATTTTCTTCAAAATTCACCTGCGCGCCGTTGATCGTGTAACCGGCGATCATTGCGGGCAATTCGACCAGTTCTTGCGGAATCCACGCCGCGCCGGTGCTGTCTTCCAAGCCGCGCCGTGTCACCGCCACTTGCATGGCATCGAGCGGATTCATCGACGAAACCGACCAATCGCTGCCGCACGCCATCAGGGCGCCGGTTTTCAACATGCTCGCAATCGGGTAAAGCCAGCGCGAGCGCGCCGGGCCGAGCGCCGGCTCGGTCAGCTCGGTGATATACGAATCGGCATACGCCCACAGTGGCTGGAAATTCGCAATCACGCCAAGCTGTCGAAAGCGGGGAATGTCTTGGGGATTGAACAATTCGATGTGAGCGATATGATGGCGGGAGTCGCGCCTGCCATTGGCCGACACCGCGCTTTCAAAAGCATCGAGCGCCATGCGAATCGCGCGGTCGCCAATGGCATGCACGTGAACTTGAAAGCCTTCGTGGTCCAACGCTGTAATCAGCTCGTTGAAAGCTTGCGGCTCCAAATTGGCCTTGCCCAGATCACCGGGCTTGTCGAGATACGGCTCCAACACTGCAGCGGTGCGTGCTTCGATCACGCCATCAGCAAAAATTTTGACGGCATTAGCGTGGAGTCTGGCACCATGATATTTTTGTCGAAATTCTTTTAGACGGGAAATTTGCGCCACGCCTTGGGCCGGATCAATCTCCATTGCCGCCACGACGCGCGCTGTCAGCTCACCGCGACGATCCAACTCCATGTACGCTTCGAGGAGATCTTCATCGGCGCTCGCTTCTTGCAGCGAGGTGATGCCGAAGCGATTGGCCGTCTGGAGGCCTCGGCGCAAACCGTTCACATAATCCTCCGACGCATGCGCGGGCAGATGCTTCGAAACGAGCGCGATCGCATCCTCGCGCAAAGTGCCGCTCGGCTCGCCGGTTTTGGGATCACGCTCGATACGGCCGTTTGGCGTATCCGGCGTATCTTTGGTGATGCCGGCAATTTGCAACGCTTTCGAGTTGACCCAAGCAGAATGGCCATCCGCCGCCGAGAGAAAAACCGGACGATCCGCAACGATTTGGTCGAGCAACAATTTGTGGGGATTGGCATTCGGAAAGATCGGCAGGTCCCAGCCGCCGCCGCGAATCCACGGCGCGCTTGGATTTTGCCCGGCGTAGCGGCGAACGGCATCGAGAATTTGTTCCTGCGTATCAAGGCCGTTGAGATTGCACTCGCCCAGCTCGATGCCGCCGCTCACGGGATGGACGTGTGAATCATGAAATCCGGGCAACACCATTTTGCCTTGCAGATCGACGATCTTCGTGCGTTCACCCAGCCATCTCTTGAGCCCCTCTTCAGCGCCGACATAAACGATGCGACCTTGGTTTATTGCTACGGCCTTGGCCCACGATCGTGTGGCATCCATTGTATAGATCGCGCCGTTGCGCAGCACCCA
>JBOHQZ010000861.1:0-3276 GCA_050732275.1 bacterium | reverse complement strand
CTGCCGCACTGTGCCCGTAATGTGCAACCATTTGTCGGGCCTGTTGTTCCAGGATTCGGCGCTGCTCGCTTAAAGGAAGTCGCATAAAATCTAATTGAAGCGACCGCATATCAGCATCAGTGTTTGTCAAATCAACCAAAAAGCTGTATGCAAGCGGCAGTTTCGTGGCAGGCAGCTGAAAAACCAAGTCTTGAACTTGAGAATAAGTGATCGTTTCCATTTTTCACTTTCGACTTTTAAAGAGCTTCATAAACTCAATTTAATGACTTCTTGCAAAAAGTCAAGGTTTTTTCAATTGAAAAACGCTCATCGCTTGCTTCGAACGCCGGAGTCAATCCCCTACAAGACAAAAAGGGCGAGATCATTTTCGACCTCGCCTTTTACGAAGTTTACAAATTACGTTTTACGAATCACAGCACTGCCAGTATATCATCCTCCCCGAGAATCAAAAACTTCTCACCGCCGAATTCGAACTCGTCGCCGGCCCATTTGGTGAAGAGAATCGTATCGCCGGTCTTGATCGTCGGCTCGAGGCGCGATCCGTCTTTTTTTATTTTGCCTTTGCCGACGGCGAGCACTTCGCCGCGTTGCGGCTTCTCTTTGGCGGTGTCGGGAATGATGATGCTGCCGTATTTCTTTGCGGACTCGTCCAGGCGTTTGACGAGAACCCGGTCGTGCAACGGTTGAACATTGAGTGCCATCCCTGGAACCTCCTTGAAATTAAAATTGCCAATTGAAAATTTTCAATTCAAAATTTACAATAGCAAACTGGCCCGACCATTCTTCATGTTTTTAATTAACGAAAATCGGGGTGCTACTGTTTCACTACTGCTTAAAAAGCGGTTCAAGATGGCGAACCGAACAGGGGTGGCCGCCGTTTTGATAGTCGCAGTCGCCCCAGTAAAAACATTTGATGGAGCAGATCGGCGCCTGCTGTTGCAGGTTGATCTCGGGATACTCGGCGCGCTGCTCCATGAGCTGCTTGCGCAATTTGCGTTTTTCAAAGAAGCCATTGATTTTCGATTGGCCGAGAATTTTCACGCTGATGAGCTTGGCCAAGTCTTGCGAGGCCGGCGATTGCGGATTTTGCAATAAAAACGGCTTCATCTCGCGCACGGCGTTGCGCACGTTTTGATCGTAGGTGATGTAACCGAGATACTCGACGTCGATGGACAACAGTTCCGCCGCGGCCGCTTGAATGGCGATGCCTTCTTTAATATCATCCTTTTCCATCACCATGTTCAAAATGAGCTTGGGGCGATTGGTTGCCAACACTTCTTCCATCATGCCGGCGGCGCTCTGATCGATTTCCTGAACTTTTTTCAAGACTTCGGACATCGGAATGTGAATGCGGCCGGGGCGGGTCAGCTCATCGCTTTCGAGAATTTCCATGACGCGCTCGTTGCTGCGAAAGGCGAGCTGCAAGCGGCGCAGCAGGCAAATCTTGATGAAATTGAAACACTCTTGAATCGCCATCGGCTCGGGATTGGTCACCACGATGCCCTCGTCGGCGGTGAGGAAGAAATCGATCACATTGAACGACGAACCGGCGCCGAGATCGAGCAGGATGAAATCGGCGTCGATGTTGCGCAATTGGCGGATGAATTTGAGCTTCTGCTGATATTTCGGATTGGCCAGGCCCAACGTGCCGCACGCGCCGCTGATCAATTTAAGATGGTCGACCGGCGTCGACAAAACAATGTCTTTGATGTTGTCCACCGCGAGCGTGTAAAAATCAAAAAACGTGTGCTGCGGCTCCAAAATTCCCATGACGGTGTGCAGATTGGCGCCGCCGAGATCAGCATCGACCATGACCACCTCTTTGCCCAAACTCGCCAAACCCACGCCGATCGACGAGGTGAGCACGGTTTTGCCGACGCCACCTTTGCCACCGCCAACGGCGATCACCCGCTTGGGCCGTTTCGCCGCGGCTTCCTCGTTCGGAAAAATATACCGCAACGCATTGAAGTCGGTCGCGGTGATCCACTGGTCCTGGTCTTCACTCCAAATCAGATCGTTTTCACTGAATTTCCCTTTATCCATCATCGCCCGCAATTCGCGCGGTGAAAACGGGCCGTATTGTTTTTCATTGACACGCACAAAAACATTGTCCATCGAAGCTATCCTTGCCATATTTTCCCTGTTGATGAAAAATCAAATCTTATCGTATAAGCGCCGGTTTAATTTTGAGATGACGAAGAAAAAAATGAGACGCTTGATAATAGCGCGCGATCATCCAGCGGCCGCCGGGCAGCGGCGCCATCACGCGATCCCGCATGAAATAAAAAAACGCCATGGCGGCTTTGCTGCTGCCGAAAACACGGCTGAGCATGCACCCGGACTGCGGCGGATCAACGGGAATCTCCGGATTTTCGCGGGGCTGCGTGCCGGTGATGGCGGCATACGCATCGATGCGGCCCTTGCCTTCGATGTTGCCGCTGCCGGTGCGCAGGCGCAGCGCATGGCCCTCGAGTCGTGCTTTCAATTCTCCCGGCGTAAGGCCGTTATGTGCTTTTAAAATCAACAACCCGGTGCCGGCGGCAAACGGTGTGGCCATGCTGGTGCCGGAAAGCTCGACGTAATAATCGTTAATGATCGTGCCGAGTGCCGTATTTTTGGAACGACCGGCGATGATCTTCACACCGGGCGCCACGACATCCGGCTTTTCGAAGCCATCCACCGTCGGGCCCCGGCTGCTGAAATCTGCCACTTTATCCTGATCGTCGGAAGCGCCGACCGTGATCACTTTCGTGGAGACACCGGGTGTGGCGATGGTGCGCGCGCCGGGGCCGCTGTTGCCGGCGGCGCAAAAGACCGCAATGCCCGCCTCCACCGCGGCCTCGCAGGTGACTTGCAAAATGTCTTTGACGCCGGCTTGCGCGGTGCCGCCCAGACTGAGGCTGATAACATGCACACTTTGTTCATGTAACCATTCTATACCGTCAACGATTGAAGATGCAGAACCTTGTCCCTGCGAATTGAGGCCTTTGGCGCTATACATTTTGGCTTTGGGCGCCGCGCCGCGATACTGGCCGTTGGAGCGGCTGCCATCACCGACCGCAATCGTTGCGACGTGTGTGCCATGTCCGTTGCCATCAAAATCGCCCTCGCCGGTAAAATCCGCGGTGCCGAGAATCCGTCCAGCCAAATCGCCGTGCGTCACATCCGTGCCGGTGTCGCAAATGCCGACGACCATGCCCTCGCCTTCATTGCCAAGCTGCCGCCAAACCAAATTGACGCTGGCGCGTGGAACGGCGCGGTCGAGCAAGGCCTGCA
>JBOHQZ010000860.1:0-3277 GCA_050732275.1 bacterium | reverse complement strand
CGGATGGCCCGTGGTTTTTTATCATTGCGGATTCGATTCCGACAACAGCGGTTCCACCGTCCGCGCGGTTTCTATCAGAACGGCGAACCAATTCCATGACTTCCCAAATCTTCGGAAGCGACCACCCGGACGGTATTTCTACTCTTGAAAATGAAGATCGCACCTTGCGCATGCTCGGAGTGACCGACACCTCGGTGTTGCGTCCTTCCGTATTTGCCTGGATCAAAGCGAGCAACAGTGAAAAATGGGCGAGCATCGGGCTTATCGGCTCTGAAGAGCAAGCGTTGCGCTCCGTACTCGACACGCTTTATCGTCGCGGCATGTTGCCGACCAAAGAGCCGGATCGCGTCACCATCGTGCGCGGCGGCTCGGTTGATGTTGATGCGAATGGGAAGCCGATGGGAGGCGGGACGATCATTTATTCTTTGCAGCCAGTCGTCAGTGATCAGTCATCAGTAATCAGTGACCAGTCAGGCAGTTATCAGTTTGACGTAAAAGACAAGTTCGGCCACGAGCTTTTCACGCCTGGCGGCGAGCATGCCGATCTTTCGTTGCTGATTGTCGAAGACGAAGAAGCCATACGTTTGAAAAAAGAAATCTTTTCCGGCAACGGCCATTTAATTTTTGCCAACGGTCGAGCTTTATTCGCCGGCCTTCGCAATCAACTGGCGGGATGGAGTTACAACACGTTCCGCTGGTTGGTGCAGCAATGCGTGGAAATTGCCCACGACGATGCTTCTCGCGCGTTTATGATCGAAGGACTCACGCTGGCGCGCGACCAAATGGAAGCCATCGCGGTTGGCAATAAAAAGCGCTCGTCGCTGATTCACATTTTGCAAGACGGCCTCGACGCCATTTTCGACAACATCGAAAAACTCGGCACCCCTACGGGCGTAGCCGGCACGCTGGATCGCAATTACTATCGCATCACGCGCGCGGAGTATCACCATATTACTCCTCCGCCGCGTAGAGCCCCAGTTATCAGTAATCAGTTATCGGTAATCAGTGGGGATGAGAATAAGCAACTGAACACTGCTCACTGGTCACTGGTCACTGATAACTGGTCACTGACAACTGATCACTGCTGCTTAGTCATCGACGCTTCCGGCTTCCCTCCAGAAGGCCACGATTCATTGGCGCGAACGGTGGTGGATGCTTATGAAAAAGGCTGGCGCAGATTCAGCATCTACAAACAAACCGGCCAGCGTTATCTTGGCTGCGGACTCGGCCCAAAGAGCGACGGCGTGGAGATTCATCTTTACGGCAACAGCGGCCAGGATATTGCTAATTCGATGATGGGGGGAACTGTCATCGTACATGGCGACGCGCAAAACGACATGAGCAAGATTCTCCACAGCGGCACGGTGGTGGTACACGGCCTCGCGGGCAACACCGGCCTTTACGGCGCGAAAAGCGGCGAGGTGTTTGTGCGCAAATCTACGGGCATTCGCTGGGTGATCAACAGCGTGTCGAGCCCGAGCGGTCCGGGATTGAAGGTGTTCATTGTCGGCGCGCCAATGGAGTATCTCGCCGAATCGTTGATGGGCGGTACTATCGTGGTGATGGGACTCGATTGGAACGAGCAAGGTGAGCTGGTGCGCATGCTGCGCCCGTTCCCCGGCAACAGCATTCTCGCCGGCGCGTCGGCTGGCAAAGTGATTCTCTACGATCCGTTCAATCAAGTCGAGCCGGTGCAGTATCCCGGCGCGGTGGAGATTGGTTTTCTGCCGGCAGCTTGGAATGAGAAATTTGCTTATTTGCAAAAACTCGTCACCGCGCGTTTCACACCAGCGGAATGGATCAGCGCGATGGACAAATGGAAACCCTACATCGATTTCAGCCTGCGCGAGCCGGCGTGGACGGAGAAAGCGAAACGGGAGGCGGTTGTCGAGTTGATCACGTTTGCAAAGTCCTGGGTAGTCAGTAATCAGTTATCAGTAGTCAGTGTGAAGCTGAAAGAATTCGTCGAAGAGAGATTCATCGATCGCGAGTGGCGACGGTTGGTGCGCGTGTTGGCGCAAGTCTTTCCGAAAAATATGTGGGCGGAGGGTATCGATTATCTCGAACGCCTGCGCGATTGGAAGGAGATGCATGAGTTATTGGAAAAGGCCAATCTTCACTTCGGACTCGGCCTCGAACCGGATGGCGAAGAATTTATTTTTGTTGTTGATGGCCAGCGCCGCAAGCTCACACGGCGGGATTTCAAAGTCATCCGCCCGATGACGGCAAAAGAGAAGGAGCACGATGCGCGTGAGAAGAAAGAAATACAAAAAACGGTAGAGAAGAAGCTGCAATTAAATTACACCGTATCTTCAGCGCAAGTGACGGCGAGCGATCATGTGAATGCGTTTCGGCAGGTGTTTGAAGTAGCACAGTCAGCTTGATTGGAATGAATTTTTAATAAAAAGGCGACCTCGAATTTGAGATCGCCTTTTTGTTTTTTTTCATCACCGCTCAAGGCGTCGAAAAGGCATCTTCCAAATTGAGCGCAAAAACAACTTTTGCGTTTATGCTTTTCATTGTCAAATCGTCGGGCGATTCGGACCAAGCTTGCACTTCCAGCCACTCCTCGGTACAGCTTGCATCATCAGGATTTTTTTGATCGTCGCAATCCATTCCTGTTCAAAGCGCAGACCTTCACAGCAAAGTCAAGGAACGCCTCCTCACGATCAAGGTCAAAATCGTTACCACCTTTCATAGCAAAGCCACAATCCGGCGCAACGCGCGGGAGGCGAATTCCGGCTTCGGCAAAAAATGACGAAGATTTGCCCACGATCTCAAGGCCAAAATAAGGATTTCTGATCGTGCTCTCGTAGCCGCTGTGACGGAAGAAACTGAATTCGCGGTCAAATTTCGTTTTAAATGCAGTATGAGCAAACAGCAGTTCTGCCACAAGAAAAGTTTTTCTACCCATCGGCCAGTACAGTGAAAGGAATCGGGCCAAGATTTTATAAGGAACGATCAACGAGGTAAGGCGCACCGTTATAAGCTCCCAAGTGTACAGTTGGTTTAAAAACCTCCAGCGCCAAAGTTTTGCCGTGGCTGCGCTCCAGCAAAAAGAATTGCGCAGAGCTCACAGTGGAAAGGATCAAAATATTAGTGACGATGAATATTGCCGGTATAGGTCAATATATAGTTGCACAAATAAACTTCAAATCCTACATTCCGCAGGTGCGGGACGGGTATTTTGGGATTTTCCAGACATTCAGTGTTTAGAAAAGCTATGATCTAAAAATATGCAAATGAAGAATCAAGCATAACTTGTCAAAGGAACTTC
>JBOHQZ010000859.1:0-3296 GCA_050732275.1 bacterium | reverse complement strand
GCCGCTGCCGCCGCAATGGGCGATGGGTTATCAGCAATGCCGCTGGAGTTATTATCCCGAATCCGAAGTCCGCACGCTCGCGCAGACTTTTCGCGACAAGCAAATTCCTTGCGACGTGATTTATCTCGATATTCATTACATGAACGGCTATCGTTGTTTTACGTGGGATCAATCACGCTTTCCCGATCCGGCAAAAATGCTCGGCGATTTGCGCCGCCAGGGCTTCAAAGTCGTCGTCATCGTCGATCCGGGCATCAAGGTCGATCCGGGCTATTTTGTTTATGACGACGGTTTGAAAGGGAATCACTTCGTCAAATTTCCGGATGGGCAACCTTATATCGGGGATGTTTGGCCGGGCAAATCGCATTTCGCCAATTACACCGTGCCGGCGACACGGCAGTGGTGGGGGAGCTTGCACCGCCAGTTTGTGGAGCAAGGCATCGCCGGCTTTTGGAATGACATGAACGAGCCGGCGGTATGGGGCAAAGCAGTGCCGGAAGTGGTGATGTTTGACGAAGGCGGCAAGAAGGTTTCGCAGAAGAAAATTCACAACGTCTTCGGACATTTGATGGCGCAGTCAACTTATGAAGGGTTGCGCGAATTTCGCCCGAACGAGCGGCCGTTCATTCTCACGCGCGCCGGCTTCGCGGGAACACAACGCTACGCGGCAGTGTGGACCGGCGACAACATCGCTACTGAGGAGCATCTTGAAATGGCGATTCGGATGTGTCTCGGACTGAGTCTCTCCGGCTATTCGTTTGTCGGCAGCGATGTCGGCGGATTCGTGGGAACACCGAGTCCGGAGCTGTTTGCGCGCTGGATTCAAGTGGGCGCGTTCACGCCGCTGTTTCGCACGCATTCGGAATACAACAGCAGCAAGCAGGAGCCGTGGTCGTTCGGCGATTGGGTGGAAGACGTCTCCCGCCGCTATATTCGCTTGCGCTACGAGCTGATGCCATATCTTTACAACGCCTTTCACCAAAGCGCCGAGACCGGCGTGCCGATCATGCGGCCTTTGTTTATGGAATTTCAAGACGATCGCGAGGCCTACGCGTGGCACAATTACACGCAATATTTTTTTGGCGAAGATTTTCTCGTGGCGCCGGTAACGCGGGTGGGACAACGCGCGCGAAAGGTTTATCTCCCTGGCACGGCGGCGACACGTTGGCACGATTACTGGGAAAACAAAATTTATGACGGCGGCCAATATATTTTTGTCGATGCCCCGACGGAACGCTTGCCGATTTTCGTGCGCGCCGGCGCGATCATCCCTTCGCGCGAGGCGCAAAATTATATTGACGAGAAACCGTTGGCGCAACTGCGGTTGGAGGTGTACCCACACGAAAAAAGTATACGAACGTTTTACGAAGATGATGGGCGAACCTTCAATTATCAAAACGGTGAATTTTGCGAGACCCAATTTGAATCTGTTACCACCGCCCAGCAGGTTGATTTCAATATTGGCGAACGCAAGGGAAAATTTGCCCCCGCTCAACGCGAGTTGTTGGTGCGCCTTCACGGGCAAGGCAAAGCGCCGAAAGCAGTGTTGGTCAATCAAAAGCGAGTCGAGGCGACGGTGTGGCAGCATTTAGGAGAGCAAGGTGTTGTCGAGGTTCGATTGCCGGATACGGGCAAGACGCAGCAGGTACGCCTTGTAACCCAGACGGCCCGTCTGGGGCGGCAATAAAGCCTTGCAATTTAACAATAAATCTGGTAAATTGTCGGCATGGAAATTAGCGCATTACAACAACGGTTAAGCCAATATCCCGAGATCGTTGCCGCCTATCTTTACGGTTCGATCGTGACCAATAAAATGAACCCAATGAGCGATGTAGACGTTGCTATTTTGTTGCAAGAACAAACACCGCGTCGCCGCGAGCTTTCAATCAGCTTTCATATCATATCCGCTGTACAAGAAATTTTTCATCGCGAGGGTGATGTGAAGGTTCTGAACCGTATCAAAGATTTGCCGTTTCTTCACGAAGTGCTTTCAAAAGGCAAGCTGATATATGAGCGTGTTCCGGCAATTAATCGTTCGTTTGTCGCCGAAACCGTCATTGCCTATCTCGATTTTAAGCCTGCTTACGAGATCGCTTTGCGTAACTATGCCAGGAGCTTAAAACGTGGTAAATTCCAGCATCATTCTTAAAAAAGTCGTTTTCATTCGGGACCATATCGAGCGTGTTCGCGCACAAAAGGATTGCACACTCGATGAGTTTCTGAATGATCGTAACCGGCAAGATATTATTTGTTTTAATCTAATGCAGGCGATTCAAGCATGCGCTGATCTTGCCAATCATCTTATATCAGATCAGGGATGGGGGGTACCGGGAAGCTATGGCGAGACAGTGGAAATGCTGATAAGGGAAAAAGTCATTAACGAACAGCAAGGAGAAACCTATCGGCAAATGGGTCGCGTTTCGCAATCACATCGCGCATCGATATGCTGAAATTGATTTCAAAGAAGTGTACGAAATCATAACCACACAACTAAGCGACCTTGATGACTTTGTCGAAGCAATTATCAACTATTGTCATCTCAGAACATGAGACTCACCCCGAATCAATGAATTGCTAGCGTAACCCACTCGAATTGGGAAACTGAAATTCTTTCCCAAAATAATAATTTGAATAAAAATTTTCTCTTGCTAAAGTGCTCTTCGCGCTGTAAATTCCCAACATGGCCCGGCACACCTCACAATGCGCGACTTTCCTGGCCATTCTCCTCTTGATCCCTCAACTCGCCAATGCCCAGGACATTTTGCTCGAGAAATTATCCGAGCAAGAGGCGGAAAACAATCCGGAGGCGGAGAACGCCTTACAGGAGCTGTTGTCTCAACCGCTCGACGTGAACCGGCTTTCTTATGAGGATTTGTCGCATCTCCCTTTTTTGACGCGGGCGCAGATCGACGGCTTTTTATCTCAACGCAAAACCCGCGGCGGCTTCAAAGATCTCGACGAGGCGCTGGCCGCGCTTGAAGTGGCGGGCGATACGTTAGAGCTTTCTCGAGAAATTTTCTTTGTGTCGCCGCCCAAGATCAGCTCGCCGTCGAGGCTGACGACACGATGGCGGATCACGCGCCCGGCAACGATTGAGCAGAATTGGCTCGGTGTGCCATATCGCGCTTATGAACGCGCCACATTGGCTGCGGGTGAATTTTCGTTGGGCATGCTGGCCGAACGTGATCCTGGCGAGCGGCGTTTGGACGATCACCGGCTTTTCTATGGCCGATGGCAACGCGGCGAGAACGGCAAAGGCTGGCAGTTGCTCGCCGGCAATTATCAGATCGAATGGG
>JBOHQZ010000858.1:0-3300 GCA_050732275.1 bacterium | reverse complement strand
ATTGTTTTTCCGGAAGGCACGCGCGGCTCGAGCGAGGAGATGGGGCCGTTTCGCTCCGGTATCGCGCGCTTGCTCGAACGGACGCCGGAGGTGCCGGTCGTGCCGGCCTATTTGGTGAATATGGGCCGCAGCTTGCCGAAAGGTGAATTCATCCCCGTGCCATTTTTCTGCGAAGTGCGTCTCGGTGCGTCGCGTATCGTGCACGGCAGCAAAGAAGAAATGATGGAGTCTCTGAAGGCCGCCGTGCAGGAGCTAAAAGCTCTGGCTTGAGCTGCGGCTTTTCCAATTTTCAAAAATATTTTCGTGCTTTTTATCACGAAAAGCTGTAATTTGAAAGAGCAGCTTTTGCTAAAACACACGCACTCATATATAAGGTTATGATGCCGAAATTATGATCTTCCCTATGGGTGAGCCAACGTACTTCATCTTTGAAAGGAAACACAAATGTATTCTCGTTTGGCAGTTGCACTTTTGATCGTCGGTCTTTTGGGTTGTCAAGGCGCGAAAGATAAAAAACTCACCCTGGAGACACAGAAGCAAAAAGTCAGCTATAGTATCGGCATTGACATCGGCAACAACTTCAAGCAAAGTGCGATTGACATCGACCTTGAAGCGCTGGCGCAAGGCGTCAAGGACGCGATTTCTGACAGCACGCCTTTATTGACCGAGCAACAGAGAGAGGAAGCCATGCGACAGTTGCAACAAGACGTGGTGGCCAAACGCAATGAAAATGCGAAGAAGGCCGGTGAAAAGAATAAACTGGAAGGCGAAACGTTCCTTGCCGAAAACGCTAAAAAGGAGGGCGTCATCACCTTGCCCAGCGGCCTACAGTATAAAATTCTCAAGCAAGGCGACGGCAGGAAACCCAGGCTCACCGATGAGGTGACGACGAATTATCGCGGCACCTTGATCGATGGCACCGAGTTCGACAGCTCGTACAAGCATGGCGAGCCGGCCACTTTTCAGTGCAACGGCGTGATTGCCGGTTGGACCGAAGCTTTGCAACTGATGCCGGTGGGATCGAAGTGGCAATTGTTTATTCCCTCGAATCTCGCTTACGGCGAGCGTGGCGCCGGCGGTCCTATTGGGCCGCATGCAACGCTGATTTTTGAGCTTGAATTGCTTGCCATTAAATAAGTTTTATAAAAATAAAAAATGCAACCGTTGGTTGGTGTTATCATGGGCTCGAAGTCCGACTGGGAGACCATGCGCCATGCCGCCGAGACGCTCGAAACGCTCGACGTTCCCCTGGAAGTGCGCGTGGTCTCGGCTCACCGGACGCCGGACTTGCTCTTCGAATACGCGGCCTTGGCGGAGCAGCGCGGGTTGGAAGTGATCATCGCCGGCGCCGGCGGCGCAGCCCACTTGCCGGGAATGACGGCGGCGAAAACCACGCTGCCCGTGCTCGGCGTTCCGGTTGAATCCAAAGCGCTGAGCGGGATGGACTCGTTGCTCTCAATCGTACAGATGCCAGCGGGCATTCCGGTTGGAACATTAGCCATCGGCAGAAGCGGCGCGATCAACGCTGCGCTGTTAGCGGCCGCCATCATCGCCAATAAGCATCCTGAGTTTCGCGAAGCGCTGCACCGCTACCGCGCCGGGCAAACTCAAGCGGTTTTGGACCATCCTGATCCTCGGGAGGGCGCATGACCATTGGCGTGTTGGGAGGCGGGCAACTCGGCAGGATGTTGGCGCTCGCCGGATACCCGCTCGGCCTGCGTTTTCGTTTCTACGACCCCTCTCCACAAGCTCCTGCCGGGCACCTCGCGGAATTGATCTCCGCACATTACGATGACCCGAAGGCGTTAGAGCGTTTTGTAACGGGCTTGGATGTTGTAACCTACGAGTTCGAAAATGTTCCTGCGACTTCGGCATATTTCCTCGCCAAACACGTTCCCGTCTATCCACCGCCAAAAGCTCTTGAAGCAGCGCAAGACCGGCTCACCGAGAAAACTCTTTTTCGTCGTCTTGGGATTCCGGTGCCAGAGTTTACGCCGGTTAATACTTTGTCAGAACTCGAAGGCGCACTCAAAGAAGTAGACTTGCCGGCAATTTTAAAAACCAGACGCTTGGGTTATGATGGCAAAGGGCAGTTCTTGCTTCGGCAGCAAGATGATGTCAATCGTGCTTGGGAAGCGATAGGCGGGCCTCCACTTTTGCTCGAGGGATTCGTTCATTTTGAGCGAGAACTTTCGATTTTGGCCGCACGCGGCAAAGATGGAGAAAGCCGGTTCTACCCATTGGTTGAGAATCATCACCAAGAGGGTATCCTGCGTCTCTCGCTAGCGCCGGCGCCGAATCTCACACCTGCATTACAAACCCAAGCCGAAGACTATGCCGCGCGCGTTCTCGAAGCACTTGACTATGTCGGAGTACTGGCGATCGAACTTTTCCAATGCGAAGGCCGCTTGCTCGCGAATGAAATGGCTTGCCGTGTACATAACTCCGGGCATTGGACCATCGAAGGCGCTGAGACAAGCCAGTTTGAAAATCATCTGCGCGCGATTTGTGGATTGCCGTTGGGCGCCACGACAACGTTCGGCTGCTCTGCAATGTTGAATCTAATCGGTACGATCCCCGAGCCTCGCCAGGTGCTTGCTATTCCGGAAACGCATTTGCACCTTTATGGCAAATCGGCGCGCCCTGGACGCAAGCTCGGTCATGTGACCGTTCGCGCTGACGACCAACAGACTCTGGAAGCACGATTGGATCAACTGCGCTTTTTGCTTTCAGTATAATTCAATTTTTAATGGACGCCCAAGTGAACCTATAGCCAGAGATCATCATGAAACCTATTGTAATTCCTTCCACATTTAAGGTGAAATCTGTGCGGCAAAAGCAAAAAAATCTTCCGCCGATGAACGCCGAATACGCCGAGACTCACCGAAATCAATTCTATTCGGCGAAACTCGGTGGCTTCGGTGAAGTTCGGCGGTTAATTTTTTCCCTTTGGTTGCGGCTCGTCCGCGTTGCGGTCAATCTGTTGCTCATTTTAATCCTGCAACTGCTCGTTGTCGATCAGCCGTCTCAGGCACAACCTGCTACCAACCTCGCGGAGCCTATGAAAAAGCAAAAGATCGTTTCGGCGCGAATTCAATCTCCTACTCGCGTCGAAATCAAGTTGGCGCAATCGTTAAAAAAGATTATTGCAAATGATTTTTCCATCGAGCCGGCCGCTGCTGTTAAAAATGTTCAAGCGCTCGATTCGGCCCATCTGATTTTGACCACCGAGCCGCTCGTCCTGCAGAAAAATTATCAATTGAACATTAAAGACGACGGCAGCAAAGCTCTGCTCCACGA
>JBOHQZ010000857.1:0-3307 GCA_050732275.1 bacterium | reverse complement strand
CGGAGATCATCGCGCCGGCCATTTGGGTCGCCGCGCCGATTTTGCCTGGTACCCCGTCGTATCACCGCGCGGAAGCGTTGTCGCAAATTTTTGCCGCGCCGGATTATCTGCTTCCCAATCTCGTGCGTGAATTGTGGCAGCAAGCTGAATTACCCGAATCGCTCGCGCAAGAATCGCCGGAGCAAATTCGCGCCGTCGTCGAGTCGATCTTGCGCGAGAGCAAAATCGTGGCGACGCACTACCAGCATGTGGATGGGACTTCTTTTGCTGCGCCGATTGTCGCCTCGGTGGTGGCACAAATGCTCGAAGCCAATCCCGATTTGACGCCGGCGACGATCAAGCAAATTTTGATAGCGACGGCGGATCGCATTCCGGGAGCCCCGTTGGTGCGGCAGGGTTACGGCGTGTTAAATGCGCGCCGCGCTGTCGATCACGCGGTTCGTGAAATGCACGCGCTCGAGCACGACCACTTTCAGCCGCCGCGAGTTGAAATGGGAAAGCTGGTGTTTTCTTGTCATAATGACCACGCCGAATACGTGGCGCTCGCCGGTGATTTTAATAATTGGAATACCAATCACACGCGCTTTGTTAAAACGCCGCACGGTATTTGGCGCGCGGAGATCGATTCGCCTCCGCCAGGACGCTATCATTACAAGTTTGTGATCGATGGCGACCGCTGGATGGATGATCCGAGCAACGGTTTGAAAGCGCCGGATAATTATGGCGGGTTCAATTCGGTGCTGAACGTGAGATAAGCAACCGTTTGTAGTTTCGCCTTTAGGCCTAGGCGTTTGAGCTTGAGCAGGTGTGTGCTCTTGGTGGAAGCTTGTGCTGGATACAAAAAAGATTCTTACAGAATGACATGTTTTTTAGTTTGGAAGTTAAATCAGATGATTCGAAAGAGAAAAACGTCAAATGATTGAGGCACTCAAAAAACACTGGCCTGAGTATCTCATGGAAGCTGCCGAACTGGGCATTTTCATGATTTCCGCTTGCAGCTTTAGCGTGCTGCTCGATTATCCGAATTCACCCGTGCACCAAGCTATTCCCGAACCGTTCGTGCGGCGCATGCTGACGGGCCTGGCGATGGGACTCACTGCGATCGCCATCATCTACTCGCCGTGGGGCAAGCAATCCGGCGCGCATTTCAATCCTTCGGTTACTTTGACGTTCTTGCGGCTCGGCAAAGTCGCGCCGTATGATGCGCTGTTCTATATTATTTTCCAATTCGTCGGGGGAGTAGCCGGCGTGCTGATCGCCGCAGTCGTGTTCGGAAACGTGCTCGCCAATCCCGCCGTCAACTACGTCGCCACGGTGCCAGGCACGGGCGGACCAATTGTTGCTTTCGTGGCTGAAGTCGTCATCACGTTCATTTTGATGTCGGTTATTTTGCGCGTCTCGAATAATCAGCGGATCGCGAACTTTACCGGACTTTGCGCCGGCATCTTGGTCGCCACCTACATCACCTTTGAAGCGCCGTTGTCGGGCATGAGCATGAACGCCGCGCGCACGTTCGGCTCAGCGTTGCCGTCGCAGGTTTGGATGGCGCTGTGGGTTTATTTCACCGCGCCACTTATCGGCATGTTAGCCGCGGCGCAGGTTTATGTGGCCATGAAAAGCTCGCCCGCCGTTGCATGCGCCAAGTTACATCATCAAAATGCGAAACGCTGTATTTTTTGCGGCAAGCCGGAGGGCGTGAGGGGTTGAGCTTTCCTTTGCAGGGATTTGCAAAGATGGCGTCGTTAGGCCGTGGCTCACTATCGCACGGTGGCTTGCAATGGCGATTCTTGGTGGTGAACTTCCTTCCATTCGCCGCCCTGGCGAATCCAAACCTCAGTGACACGCCATGTGCCTGTGGACAATTCTTCGCCGATCTTCACCGAACCCACGAGGTAATATGTCGCCACCGCGACGTTGCCATAGATCTGCGCCGCGAAGTGGTGGATTTGCTGATTGAACGTGGCAGGAGAGGCCTTAAACCCTTGGTGCTGATCGTCAACCGAGCGGTACGTCCGCAGCAGGCCACCGCGAAGGCCCGAAGATCGTGAACTCCGGCAAGTGTTGCTGCGCAATGGTATTGTTGTCGCCTGCATTAATCGCAGCGCAATGACGCTCCATCGCTTCGCGGACGCTTGCTGCATCTTGCTGAGACTGTGATCTTTACCCACATTTTGGGTACTGGATACAGAGAGAGATCATAACATGCCACTCCTAAAGGAGTTTAATCGCTGCTTGGGGGTGGTGCTCTATAAACATGACACCCCTAACGGGGTTAAATTATGGCTTGATAAAGCATCCGAAACGATAAAAACCGCGTAGCGGTGACATGTTTATAGCAAACATGACCCTTATAAGTGTCCCTGAACCCCGTTAGGGGTGCCATGTGGACACCAGCTCCTGTGTCCAGTAGCGAAGTTATGGGACATGCTCACGCTGAGACTGGGGGACGACGATGACAGAACTGGCGCCGAGCACCGTGGCCAGGAAGAGCAGAACTCTCAACGCCCAGCTTAACCGGCGCGGCGAGCGAGAAAGTTTGTTTGAAAGACAAGCTTTCAAATTACCACCGATCTGAAATTCATGCCCGGCCCGCCGCGTCCGGTTGAAGCTGATGCACGAATTCTTATATCGTTAGCGAACAGTTTGTCATTACTACTTAACTTTAAGTTTGTATTAAAATGTAACTTTGTGTTATTCCACCGTTTTTATTTCCTTGCTTGCGCTTCACAGGTCCAGACCGAGGTGTGAATCAATGAAGGAAGCCGGTTAGATCGATAAATTCTCTTTGGATCAGCTCGAGTTGCCCTCCCTGCAACTGATAGACATGATAAATCACCCTCTCGGGTATGAAGTCGCCCGGGACGCGAACGACATAGGCCTGCAGATAAACAGGATTTCTAGCTGCGAGCTCAGTTAGGTTGTTCTCGAACTTCTTCCATTGACTGAGATTAAGTTCCTCCGGAAAGGGAATGAGATTCTGAAATATATCGGGTCCACCAAAATAGTCAGCAAGGAGATGCGAAGCGTCCAGACCAGGAGTATTGCGGGTTACATCCGCATGGAGTTGTCTGCTTCCAGGTTGAGTAATTCGTGGTCCGTTTCGGGGATAAAGCCAGCCTTCAGCCACGACTGGATCTCCAGCTAGATTATGGGCAAACCTGTGTTGTCCGCTGGCTAATACACGCTCATCGGGAGGGCAGAATGGAGGGCGGCCCTCGGGCAGATCTCCGCCGTACGGTTCGATCAAAGGATTCTGCGGAGGACGAGTGGGTGGCCTAGGGGGAATGCCTCGCTGAATTGGGCCAGC
>JBOHQZ010000856.1:0-3308 GCA_050732275.1 bacterium | reverse complement strand
ATACTGGCCGGTAACGATGCAGGTTTTTATTTTCATGGCAACTTCAAGTTTTGTGATTTTGAAAAGTTAGGCGTAAAACGTAATTCGTAAACGAGACACGTTTTACGTTTTACGCTTTCCATCATCTCCACCACCTGCCGCGCGTTGTTGTCCCACGTTCTTTCTCTCTCCACCCACACGCGGGCATTTTCGCCGAGGCGGCGGCAAAGTTGCGAATCGTTCACGAGCTGGACGAGAGCGGCTTGAAGCGCAGCGATATTTCCCGGCTCGAACAGCACGCCGGTTTCTCCGTCGGCGATCACTTCTTCCACCTGGCCGATTTTTCCGCCAACAACCGGCTTGCCCATTGCCATGTACTCGAAAATTTTGATGGGCGAATAGTAGAAATTCTCGCTGGGAATATACGGCGCTACCGCAATATCCATCGCCACGATGTAGCGCGGGATGTCGTCGTAAGGCACGTTGCCGGTAAACGTCACTGCACCGTTCAAGCCGTGCGTTTGCGCATAATTTTCCAAATGCGCGCGGCTCGGCCCGTCGCCGACGATCAGCAAATGCGCATTCGCCGCCGTGGCGTGCAGCGCGAGAAAAGCTTCAAACAAAGTCTCGGTTCCATGCCACGGCTTGAGGCTGCCGACGAACCCGATGACCCGCTTGCCATCGAGCCGGTGCCGTGTCCGCACGCTGCGATCACCGCGCGCTTTGGCAAAGCGTTGCGGATCAACCGAGTTGGGCAGAATTTGAATGCGCGAGGCCGGCACACCGCACGAGATCACAAATTCCTGTAATTGTCGCGAGACGACGATCACCCGGCCGGCTTCACAAAAAATGCGGCGCTCGGTTTCAGCCGCCAGCGCTTTCATTTCCATACCGCGTGTTTTTTCCTGCTCGTAAGCCAGCGGCGCATTCACTTCCAAAATGTGCGGCACGCCAAACTCGCGCGCCAAACGGATGCCGGCAGAAGCGAACAACGTGTAACGCTCGTAAATAAAATCGACGGGATTGGCGCGCAAATAATCACGGGCTTTTTCATACAGCGTCAGGCTGTAGAGCAAATTGCGCAGCTCTTGCCGGACGCGCGTTTTCATATCCAAAAATTCGTCGAGCGCTTCGAGTTCTTGCGAGAGCAGAAGATGCCGCTCCGCCGCCGGAACGGGCAGCAAGACGACGCTTTCATCGAGCCTCTCGCCTGCCGTCTTTTCAATTGCCGGCGAGATGATGCAAACCGCATGGCCGGCTTTCCGCAGCGCAGCCAACATCTCACGCACGTGAATGGAAGCGCCTTTGTAGCCAAAAATCGGAACGCCGAAATCGGCGCAGAGATAAGCGATGTTCACATCGCACCCGAAACCAATTTCAAATTAATAAAGCGTAATGCTTAAAACGTAATGCGTGATACGTAATTTGAAACTTACAGCGATTACGCATTACGTGTTACATGTTACGTTTTACGCATTACGTTTCACGTATTATCCGTTCACACTGCTCCAGAAAGGCGTCAACCTTGTCTTGCCATTTTTGTTGCGGCCGCTCGAGAAGGCGATCGAGGCGCAGGAACATGGCGCTGGCGACAAAAAACGGCACGTCTTCGCGCCAAGCCGGCAGGTCGCCGGCAAAATAAGTTTCCAGAAAAAACTCGCGGCCGGCGTGATAAAAATTTTGATCCGCTTTTCTGCGGAGCAGATAGAATCTCCGTAAATCGGCCAAAAAGCTGCCGACGTCAAAACCCGGATGGGAGCGCCGGCATTCTTCAAACCGATAAAAATAGAATTTCTCATCGCCATACAAAATACAGTCCCATCCAAAAGCGCCATGAATCGGAACCCGTTCGCATTTTTTTAAAGTGGCGGCGCGCCCCACAAGCTGAATAAAAAATTGCCGAGCTCGTTCACTGCGTTGCGAATTGGCCGGCGCTAATTTCGCGATAACTCTTTCCTGAGCTGCCCGATATCGCCCGAGCGCATCATCCAACGTCTCTTCAATCCGCAAGGCGATCGTGCTTTGATGCAAAGCGCGCAAGGCAACGGCAACCATTTTGATAATCTCAGCGACTTCCTGAAAATCATCGACCTTTTTCAGATAATCTCGCAAGTCTTGCGCCGGGTTGAATTTAAAAAGCACCAGCGAGGGCTCTTTAAAAACTGCCACGGGTTTCGGAATATGAATCACTTTTTGCTCTTTAACAGCTTTTTGAAAAGTTGTTGGGCCACCGAAAAATCATTTTGCGCCGCAGATTCCGGCAACAATCTTCCAGTCATGGTCGTCGTTTTTGTTTCTTCTGATTTGCCCTTGTGGTACTCCAAAACATATTTGATCTCCGGCTGCTCATTTTCATGCTCGTCCGGCATGTAAATGCGGCAGGAATCGAGTGTGGCTTTATTCTTCCGAAAATAAGAAAGCTCCGCAGCGAGCAAGGATTTCATGAACGGCTCGTTGCCAGCCATCCTCATGGGAGAATTGTCGGCGGCAGGGGTTTCTGCCGGCTCCGGCGCGCACAAGAAACGAATGAGCAGCGTGCGGCCGCCGTCGGCGTAACTGATCAACGATTGCGCGCGGTTGAAATGCTCGAAGCCTGAGCCGCCGTGCGAAAAATATTGTCCGTCGCCTTGAAACCTGCGCAGAATGCCGTCGATATCGAAGCCGTCGCCTTCGTCGGCAATGGTGATGAGTGCGCCGGTTTTCGTGGCCACGACTTCCACGGTGATCTGCTTGTCCGGATCTTTGCGATTCCCCCATTTGTACGCGTTGCCAAGTCCTTTCTTTAAGGGATAATAAAGATCGCGGATCAATTTTTCCGGCGGCACGCTCGCAAACCGTGCGGCAAACGCCGAGTCGAGGCCGGACAAAAAATCGTCCGGCGTATTTCCGTGAACCACGAGAACCGCTTCGTCGAGGGCAACGAAACCCGGCGCCGTGGGATCGCTCAGGCGATTCGCCCAAGCCTTTTCCGAGGCGTTGATCTCCGCCAACATTTGCGCTTTGGTGCGATTCAGATCAATCATTATTTTTACGCTTTGCGTTTTACGCCTTACGTTTAGCAACCTCCAGCCACTCTGCAACCAAATCAAAAGCCAACGGCATGTTTGCAACGGCTTTCATTTCCGAGCGCTTGAACGACGAGTGCATTTTACCTAAAAGAAAAGCGGCTAGATACCAAGCCAAGCGCCGGCGATCACAATGCCAAGAGATCTGCTTTTGATAAGCGACCAAAAAGCTTTCGACACTCTCGCGCATCGGCGCGGCCGGAATGCCGTCGCTGACGATCAAATAAAGAATCGAGGCAAAAAACTCAGCGACGTCATAAAGCG
>JBOHQZ010000855.1:0-3311 GCA_050732275.1 bacterium | reverse complement strand
ACGCCACAAACACCGGCGCCTGTGGCTGCCTACACCAGCCGTTCCGGTTCCCGTTGAGCGATCCATCTCGGAGCGCGATGGTGTAGCATTTGGCGATCATTACCTTGTTTACCGTTGCTTTTTTTTGAGCCAAAAAGCGACAAAGGGGAATATTTTTTATAACGCAATTCTTTGTTTATATCGGAAGTATTCCCGGCGCGCCGAACAAGATAAGCCAGGAATTATTAGCCGAGAGCAAACCGTTTTTTCGATCTCTTTGGGGTAGGTGATTTTTATTTTCATCATAATTTTTTATCCTCTATTTTTGCCGCGCATTTGTCCCTACATGAGTTCTCCTCTTGTAAAGCATGCGAAAATTTTCCGGCATCTCCCGCAATGTCATCGTGCTCGGACTCGTCAGCCTGTTTCAAGACGCTTCGAGCGAAATGCTCTATCCGGTCGTGCCCATGTTTCTCGCCACCGTGCTCGGCACGCCGATGACCGTGATCGGCCTCATCGAAGGCTTCGCCGAGTTTACCGCCTCGATTCTCAAAGCCGTTTTTGGGAGATTGTCGGATCGTTTCCAGCGCCGCCGGGCTTTCGTCAGCTTCGGCTATGGTCTCTCGGCGTTGAGCCGGCCGCTGCTTCTTTTTGCCCAAAGTTGGGGTATCGTACTCGCCGCACGTTTGCTCGACCGCATCGGCAAAGGCGTGCGCACCAGCCCGCGTGACGCATTGCTCGCAGCCTCGGCGCCGGTAGGGCATCGCGGCAAAGTGTTTGGCTTGCACCGCGCCATGGACACGATCGGTGCAGTTGCCGGACCGTTGCTCGCCATCTGGCTATTGTCAATTACGGACAATGATTATCGCTTCGTTTTTCTCGTCGCAATCATTCCTACTGCTCTTGCATTCTTACTTACTTTCACAGTTAAAGAAGTAAAAGCCACTGGCAAGCCGAATGCAACTGACGACACCAATACTGATCACTGGTTACTGAATACCGGCCACTTGCCCCCAACCTATTGGAAATTCCTCGTTATTAATACCATCTTCTTTCTCGGCAATAGCAGCGATGTTTTTCTCATCCTACGCGCCAAGGACCTCGGCCTCACACCACGATTGGCGATTCTCGCATACGTCGTCTACAATCTCGCCTTCGCGGTGCTTGCCATCCCCGCCGGCATACTTTCGGATCGACTCGGCCGCCGCCGTGTCATGCAGCTTGGCTTTCTCATCTTCGCCATCGTTTATACCGGTTTCGCATTCTCGACCTCACCGCTGTTGATCTGGCCACTTTTCACGCTGTATGGTTTTTATGCGGCCATGACCGAAGGCGTCAGCAAAGCGGCCATAGTTGATTTCGTCACGCCGGAGCATCATGGCAGCGCCATCGGCCTCTTTTATATGGCCACCGGTGCGGCTATGCTTATTGCCAGCAGCCTGGCCGGCTGGCTGTGGAAAAATTTCGGCGCACCTGCGGCGTTGGGCTTTTCCGCGACAATGGCGGCAACTACCGCGCTCATGATGAATGGCTGGAAAGAAAATCAAATAAATTTTTTAAAATTGCTCTGAACTTTTTTTGCAAACGGACGTATAATGAAAAACTTATTAACAGCGTCTTTGGAATAAACCCAAAAGGCTGGCTTTATTTTTTACACGTTTATTATTAGATGAAAGGAACGAACGATGAGAACAGCATTTGTAGTCGGGGTCTCGATCAAACTGATGACGCCGTATTTTAACGATTTCATTTTTGGGAGAAGAGCTTAGGCGGCGGAACGATACGAGATTTGCTGAGAATGCTTTCTCAGTCTTGGGCTTTGTAAGCCCGAATTGAATTTTTGTTTTCCCTCTCCCTTCGTTCACGCCCCAAAACTCTCTCCATCCTCCCATTTAGCGGCATCATTCACTTGCGTAAAGCAGACTGCCAGTCTGCAAATTAAACAAACGCTAAAATCGCGTTTTGCATGAAGCTTTTCACCAAGAACTGGTGGGCTATTCATCAAAACGATAACTGCATTTTAGGGACTTTATCATGCCTCAATCTATCGAAAACAAAATTGCTTTACCCTATCCGGCGCCGTCGCGCCCGGGCAGGCTTGCAGCTTTATGGAGAGATTTGCGCGAAGCCATCAAAGGGTCGGAGCAGGAGTTCACCGAAGGAAGTTTCAGCCGGGCGATCATTCTTCTTGCCATTCCCATGGTTTTGGAAATGGTGATGGAATCCGTCTTCGCCGTTGTCGACGTCTTCTTCGTTGCCAAGCTCGGCGCCGATGCCGTGGCCGCGGTCGGGTTGACCGAATCGATCATCACGTTGGTTTACGCGGTGGCCATGGGATTGAGCATGGCCGCCACCGCCACAGTGGCGCGCCGCATCGGCGAGAAAGACCGTCAAGGCGCGGTCGTGACGGCAGTGCAGGCGATCGCCATCGGAATTATCGTTTCGCTGCCGATCACGGCGATAGGCCTCATTTTCGCGCCAAAAATTCTCGCATTGATGGGCGCGTCGACGAATGTCATCGAAATCGGCGCGGGTTACACCACCGTCATGCTTGCCGGCAACGCGACGATCATGCTGCTGTTTTTGATCAACGCCATCTTTCGCGGCGCCGGCAACGCGGCCATTGCCATGCGCGTGCTGTTGATCGCTAACACGATCAACATCGTGCTCGATCCGTGCCTCATATTCGGCCTCGGTCCTTTTCCGGAGCTTGGCGTTGCAGGCGCCGCGGTCGCAACCAACATCGGCCGGGGCATCGGTGTGCTCTACCAGCTTCACGTGTTGTTCCGCGGCCAGGGCCGTATCCAGCTTAATCGCAACGAACTGAAACTTTCCCCCTTGGTGATGCTGCAATTGGTGCGCGTTTCGCTCGGCGGCGTTTTTCAAATCTTGATTGCGACAGCAAGCTGGGTCGGTCTGACGCGCATTATGGCGCAGTTTGGCAGCGCGGCGTTGGCCGGCTACACGATCGCCATCCGCATCATCGTGTTTTCAATTTTGCCTTCGTGGGGATTGAGCAATGCCGCGGCCACGCTGGTGGGGCAGAACCTCGGCGCGAAGAAACCCGAGCGGGCGGAAAAATCGGTGTGGCTCACCGGTTTCAGCAACATGCTGTTCCTCATCGGCGTTGGACTGATTTTCATTTTGTTTCCTGAGCGGCTTGTGACCATCTTCACAAGCGATCCCAACGTCGTGCCTTACGCTGTCGAATGTCTGCGCATCGTCAGCTACGGCTATCTGTTTTATGCCTACGGCATGGTCGTCGTGCAAGCATTCAACGGCGCCGGCGACACGTATACGCCGACGCTGATCAATTTGGGATGCTACTGGCT
>JBOHQZ010000854.1:0-3312 GCA_050732275.1 bacterium | reverse complement strand
GCTGGCAAAAATCAACGGGCGTTCCGGATCGTTGCGTTCCGGCAAGGAGTCAAACCCAATGAATTGAGAGCGAAAATAAAATTGATCGAGCGGATCAAGCACGTGTTCCACTAAATTCTCCACGAACTTCCTATCCATAAACTCGGTGTAGATTTTTTGGTTCTCTCGGATGAGAGGCGTCAACGCCGGCTCAGACCAGATGATCATTAATACTTTGTGCTTGATGTTGATGACGCAATGTGTTATATCGAAGCCACAGTTTAGTTTTGGGTAGGATGAAGATACAATACCTGCGGCAAAAAATCAAGCAAAATTAAGCCAAAAACTCTTATTTCTCGCAATATTCCCGGTTCAAAGATTTTACGCATTGCGTCAAAAAAAGCTTGACTTTTATGACGCAGTGTGTTATATTGGAAAGCAGAATATGAGCCGAATCATCAAACGCTACGAGAACCGCAAGCTTTACGACACCGAAGATCGCCGGTATATCTCAATGGAAGAGATTGCCGAGTTGATTCGGAACGGCGTGGAGGTGCAGGTTGTCGACAATACAAACGGTGAGGACATTACCACCCAAACCTTGACCCAAGTGATCTTCGAAGAGGGCAAGAAAGGGCGGAATCCGCTATCGAAGGATTTATTGCATAACGTGATACGTTTGGGCAGCAACGTCATTGACGGCGGAATACAACAAATGCGCCAAGGCTTGAATCTCCTGACGCCGAATGCGTTGAACAAGATTTTTGGCGCCACAGTGACATTGGATTCGGAAGATTTGAAGCAGCTTCGTCAAAAAGTCGAGTCGTTGGAGGCCATCATCAAAGCGTTGATGAATCAGAAACTCCCGGATCAACCGGACGAGGCAAAGAAAAAAAAGTAGCATCATCTTGGCAAGAGGCCGAAGCACCGTCCGAAGATTTTAAATCAGAAGTTTTTGAACCACTATTTCTTTTTTAAGGAAAGGAGCCTATCATGACCACTGAAAAAACTACCATCGAACAAAATGCCGAGGAGAAAGGTACGCTCGAGCTGTTGCAAGAAGGAGTTTCCAAAACCTCACGCGAAATCTGGCTGGCCGGTCTCGGCGTTTTTGCCACTCTGGACAAAGAGGGCACCAACCTGTTCAACAAATTCGTGGCGCGAGGTCGCGAGCTGACCGAAAGCGGCAAAGCGACAACGAAGACGAACGGTGAAGTGGCGCCCACTTACGTCAGCGATAAAGTGGATCAGCTTACTCACGAGGTTGTCTCGCGTGTTGGCAACGCTGCCAATTACGTGCGCAGCAAGTTTTCCGAGATGACCGAACGCCCGGCTGACACGACTCACGATGAGATCAAAATTTTGACCGAGAAAGTCGACAAGCTCACGGAAAGCGTGGCGGCGCTCGTGCAAAAACTGGAAGAGAACGCCAAATCCACAAAGAAGGCCACGAACTTCTGATTTCGTTCGCTCGTTGGGAATGAGGCCGTTGAAAATGCACGGAAAAAGCTGTCACGAAACGACGGTTTTTTCCGTTTTTCGAACACACTGAATTTGCAAAGCTGTATTCGGATTTTAGGTGTGCAGACTTTATAGAATGACACTTTAATGGCGCCAGTGAAAAGTCCGGAAAATTCGGCAAATCCGGATACCAAGCTCTTTAACGGTTTTAAGTTATCGAACACTCATGGATGATGGAATCGGTCAAGCCGTTACAAGCCGTCTCCGTGGATGATTTCGCACAGTCATCCCCAAAAGACCCGGCACCGCAGCACCGAACTGACGGCAAATATCGCAACAGAAAAAAAAGCGCATTGCTGCCGCCGGCGTTTCGCCGCCGCGTCTTCCATCGTTTTTTTCTGCTCTACCGGCACGCTCTCGGATTGCTCGCGGGAGCGCACGTGGCCTACGTCAACAACCTGCCTGCTTACAAACGCAAATATTTCCATTCTGCCGGCACTCGCTTGTTGGCTTCTCTCCTGCGGCCGCTCATAAAAAAAGAATTGCGCCATCAGCTCTTTGCGGTGCAGTTGCGGCGCCGCTTGGAAATGTTGGGGCCGACGTATATCAAGCTCGGCCAAATCATGGCGATTCGCGAGGATATTCTGCCCAAGCCCATCACCGACGAATTGAAGCGCTTGCTGGATCGCCTCCCGGACGTGCCGTTTGAAATCATTCGCGAGATTATTGAAGAGAATCTCAATGCTTCCATTGAAACGCTGTTTGGTGAAATTAATAAAACCCCCATTGGCTCCGCCTCCATTGCCCAAACACACTTAGCAACGATCAAAACCGGCGAAACCGTCGTCATTAAAGTCATCAAGCCCGGCATTCGCGAAGCTATCCTTTCGGACATCAAGCTCCTGCAAATTTTCGCCGTCATTTTGGAGTGGATCATTCCGCGTTATCAGCCGAAACTGATCATCAACGAGTTTTGCGTTTACACTGAGAAAGAGATCGATCTCACTTACGAAGCCGATCACGCGGAGATCTTTGCCGCAAATTTTGCCCAAAACTCCGACGTTGTTTTTCCCCGCATTCATCGCGAACTCAGCTCGCGCGATGTGCTTTGCATGCAGTATTTTGCAGGGTTGAAGCCCAACGATCCGAAAATTTTTGCACTCAGCCAAAAGGATTTGCAAAAGATCGTCGATCTCGGCGCCGGTGCCATCATCAAGATGCTCTATGCCGACGGCTTTTTTCACGCCGACCTGCACGCCGGAAATTTGATCATCCTGGCAGGGCCGAAAGTCGGGTTTATCGACGTCGGTATGGTGGGGCGCTTCGACGAAAAGATGAAGCTCAATATGTTGTACTATTTTCACGCTCTCGTCAATGGCGATATTGACAACTCAGTACAATATTTGATGGCGATGGCACGAGTCGGCAAGAACGGCGACCAGATGGGCTTTAAAAGAGCGGTTGCCGATTTGTTTCGGCGCTATCTTCTGCGCGCTGCCGCCGCTGATGGCAGTGCCAGCTTGGTGCAGCTTATTATCGAATCACTCGCCCTCGGCGGAAAGCACCGCATCTTTTTTCCGGTGGAAATGACGTTGATGGTCAAGGCGTTGGTGACGTTCGAGGGCGTCGGGCTGATGCTCGATCCCAATCTCAACGTGCTCGCGCTCTCGCGTAAACACATCGGCGCCATTTATACCGAGCATTATCATCCGGTGCAATTATTCAAACAATTCATGCGCGGCGTACCGGAAATCGTCGATATCGTCGTGCGCCTGCCGGAGTTTATTTCGGCAAGCTCGCGCTATTTGCAGCAAGTGTTCAATACACCGGTGCAGGAAAATCCGTTGGCCGGCCTGCGCAGCGGCCTGATGG
>JBOHQZ010000853.1:0-3313 GCA_050732275.1 bacterium | reverse complement strand
AGCTCGTCGCAGAGATCGTAAAAGATTTTCTGCTCGTAGATGCCGCCGCCCCAAACCCGCAGCATGTTTATATGGGCATCTCGCGCCATCGTCAACAGCGCGCGATATTTCTTGTCGGAAATGCGTGGCACAAAGGAATCCGCCGGAATCCAATTAGCGCCTTTGCAAAAAATGGGCACCTTGTTGAGGCAAAAGACAAACGATTCGCCGCCGGCATCCTTCTCGCGTCGCAGCTCGAGCCGGCGAATGCCAAATCGTGTTGTGTGCTCATCAACGATTTCGCCGTTGACGCTGGCTGTCACTTTCAGCACGTACAGCGGTTGCGCGCCATAGCCGTTCGGCCACCACAATTGCGGTTGATCGATAACAAAATCGCTGGTCAAGTTATTATCGGAAAATCTAATTTGCTTGCTGGCTTGAAAATGTGGGCCGGAAATTTCCACCAGAAATTCTGCTTCCAGATGAGAAAATTTCTCAACTTCAAATTTCGTTGAAACGCTGGCGCTCTGCAAATTGGCATCGAGTTTCACCTCGGCAAAAAGATGGTTAATGCGCAAATGCCGGTAACCCTCCAAGCGAATCGACCGCCAGATGCCACTGGTTGCCAGCTTTGGACCCCAATCCCAACTGAAGGCGTATTGCGCTTTGCGAGCGTAAACCCGATTGCTCTCCAGGGCCACGGGCAATTTACCGTAGCGGGTCTCCAATTCCTGCGTCCGCTGTATCGGCGAATCAAAGCAAATTTCGATTTCGTTTTCACCGGCACGCAGCAATGATTTTACCTCGAAATGATGCGGAATGAACATGTTGTCGGTTTCACTCACGCCCTGGCCATTGATGAAAATGGTTGCAAATGTATCAAGGCCATCTGCCACCAGAGCGATGTTATCCTGTGCCAGCAATTCGACGGGGGCCTCGAATTTACGCTGATAACGCCAGCCAACCTCTGCGACCCATTGCACTTGTTTTTCGTTGTCGCGATAAAACGGATCCGGAATTTTTCCGGCAGCGAGCAGATCAGTGTGAACGGTGCCGGGCACGGTTGCCGGCAACCATTCATCCTTTCCGAAAAGTCCATTGGGCAATTGGCCGATTCTTGGCGATTGCCAATCGGGTTGTACCAGCCAAACGCCGTTGAGATCAAGTGAGAACATGATGAGGTGTTGAGTGAGATGATAACAAGTTTAATCAAAATAATTGACGCGTCCGTAGGAAGTCAAAATAATTAGCTAAGAAAGCATTATTTTGACTCGAATCATTTTTTACTTTTTTGAACTGCCTTCCAATATGGAGAAGCGCAACATGAATGTTGCATTACATTGTAACTCAACATTTATGTTGAGCCTAGGATATTTTTAATGCATGACAATCACCTTTCTTAAAAGACGAGTTGCCTCCGTCTTCAGCACAATCACATAAATTCCCGAGGGCAACCCTTGTGGACTCCAAATGATGCGATGCCGTCCGGCAGCCAATCTACCACGCTGCAAGACCGCGACTTTCCGGCCAAGAACATCGAGCACGCGGATGGCGACTTCCTGAGCTTGTGGAAGATCAAAAGATAAAGTCGTTTGGTAATGAAACGGATTCGGATAATTCGGCAAAAGTGCGAAGCGCTCCGGCAGTATCGAAGCAGTTGGCGGCTCGGCAACGCTAGTCACCGGCGGAATCTGCCGCTCAACAACGAGCGATTGGCTGTCAGGGCCGGCAAAGATTTTTCTTTGAATGGCCGGCTGCATCATGAGATAATCCACGATAGCCGTGCGTTGAGAATCTTTGCCGGCGTAGCGCAAAATGATTTCATGCTGACCTGTAGCAAGACGGATTTGCTTCGGCAGTTGCCTCACCCACAAAAAAGTTGCCGAAGCTCCACCTTGCGCATGGAACTGCTCGACGCCATCCACAACGACGGAAACGCCGACCGCTTCAGCTTCAATCGCCTGCCAGCCAAATTGAAGATAGAGATAATAATCATCATTCACCGCCGCCGCATCATCGATGATCACACGATAGCGCACGGCATCGCCGTTTTGCAGTTCCAAATATCGGCTATTGCTCACTCGCGCCGGGCCGTAAGTCGCAGAATTAGAAATAAAAGGATGGCCGCTAATGAGGTCGGAATAATTTTCTGCTTCGATGATTTTATAGGCATGTCGATTTTGCTCGTGATAAAATAGCAAGGGCCGAGCGGCATCGACAAAATAAGCCGCTTGCAACCCCAGCAAGCCTTCCACCACTGATTCACCGCCGCTGTTGCGATTGACGCCACTTTTGTTGATGCCATCAAAACAGCGTCCGGTGGTCGAATCATACATGGCGAATTTCGCCGCGTTATTGCCGAGCCACCAACTGCCGAAAAGTCCCGCCCACTGCGCATAACGGGTTTCACCGGTCGTGCGGTAAAGCTCGATGAGTCCATCCACTGTTGAAGCGGCGCCGTATTGAATTTGTCCGCCTTCGCCATAAACTTGCAACGAAGGATCGATCTGCGCAAGCAACTCACTGGTGAGCAGGTGAAGATAAAAATTATCCGCCGCTTTTTTTGCGGCATTGATCCAATCCTGGCGCTGCAAGATTCTTCCGGCAACGGCGAGCGCCATCAGTTGGCGGCTGCCCCACGCATGCCAGAGATGAATATTGCCGGAAGAGGAAAGAAAAAGTCCGAATGGAAAATTGGCCGCGTCGCCGAGCTGGCAGGCTGCAATGCCATCGCATAATTTTTCGAGTAACGCGCGTGCAACGCCATTTTGTGAAGACGCAAAATAATAAGCCAACCCCAGCGCCATCTCCGCTGAGAAGTCGGCGCCATCGCCGAGCAGCCAGCCACTCGCCGGCACGCGAAAGCCATAGCGGATTTGAAAACTGTTGGCCGCCGTAACAATGGCTTGAGCTTTGGCAATCGCCCGATCAAGGCGCGTCTCGAGCTGCTGCCGCAAATTCGGCTCGATCGGCTTTTCCGAAAAAATTTTGTGGGCGTAGCCCATTGCCCACACGGCGCGGCCGGCCCACCAATTGAAGCCATTGTTGTGGCTCGTGCTGCCAGTGCGGTTAATAGAATAATCCGGCCAAATAAAATTATAGAATCCACCGTCACCCGCTTGCATAAAGAAGAGAAAACGCAACAACAATTTCGCCAGCCGCAGACTATGCGCATCGTTGAATTTTTCAAAATGCCGCAAGTAGGCAACGACGGCGCGAGCGGCATCGTCCACTGCAGCAATTCCCTCATCAGGATCACCGACCCACTGATAATCCGGATAATTTGAATACAGATGAACGACCGCCATCGAATCGCCGTTGATCACAATAGGCT
>JBOHQZ010000852.1:0-3319 GCA_050732275.1 bacterium | reverse complement strand
ACAACTGATGATTGGCATTTTTGATGACGTGAATATCACAGCCGGCTTTGTATCTCGGATTGGCTGCCAGAAATCCGTTTTGGAATCGCGTTTGGAACGGCCCGGCCAAAATATCATTTTCACCGAAGAGGAACAACATTTCATGGCCGGCTTCGACCATTTTCACGTAGGCATCGAGAAAATGATAATTGAAATTAAAATCGGGGCCATCACCGTCAAAATGATAATCGAAATCATTTGCAGTTTTCGGCTTCAGCTTGGCCGCGGCGACAGTTTTTAACGTCTGCAAAAATAAACCGTAATCGGCGCGCCACAACCCTTTAAGAAATTCAACTCGAAAAATCTTTTTAAGGCATGCCCGAAAATAGACTTTTGCCAATTCATCCGAGAGCTCGGGAGCGCCGTTTTTCGAGGTTCCATCAATTTGTATCGGCATGCCGAGAAATATCATGGCATCCACTCTATTATTGGCGACCGCTGCCAACAGCGCCGTTATCGCACCGCCGCAAAGCCCGGTGAGAACCAATTTATCCGCCTTGATCTGCGCAAGGAAAGCGTCAATCGCAGCAAGCGCATCCGCAACGAATCTCCCTTTTTGTATGGTGCCCCAAATATTGGCGACGTGATCGTTTTCAATTTCTCCCTCGCTATCTCCAATGCCCTCGGGGTCGAGACGAAAACAATAATATCCCCTTTGGCACAGCCATCTGGCCATCTTTACATATAAGCGCTGAGGCCCCACGCGATACTTCAAACCTGCACACAAAAAGATGATGCCGATCTTCTGCCGAGGCTCTTGATCTGGCTGATGTATGACACCGAACAAAGTCCGGTCATTGCCCTTCTCGAATTGGAACGGATATTCCATGTAATCTCAGCGCCTCAGTTGCATACAAGCCGTCACGATGGCGCAGCCATTGAATGGTTTTGGCATACAACTGCTCGGCGCGAGCAACAAAAACTTTTGGCTCAATCCAAAACGGCGGCTCAGTGACTTGAATAACCTCAATAGCATTTCCCTGGCCACGCAGTTGTGTGGCTCTTAACAACTCGCGATCCATCGGCCTGGCTTTTTCAGATATATCCACAATCAAGACGGGGCGAGCAAATTGTCCGAGGGCGTCTGTCAAGTCAATATCCATGGCCTGATTGTAAAACTCTTTTGAAAGATCATAACCATCAATATTGATCATTTGCCCCAGCATCAAATGTTGGAGCAATTGCTCGCGATCGCAACGAATTTCTCCATAAATGACCATTTGGGCAGCCAGATTGGATCGCAAGAGCTGCCAAAGATAATTCTTGACATCGCCGATGGGCGCGCAAAGAATCAAGAATGCGAGGGCGGGTTCTTTTTGAGCCGCCAAAGCCGCGAATACGGCTCCTAACCTCAGGCTCAAGAGGCCGATTTTTTCGAGGCCGGTTTTTTTTTGGAGAAATTCGATGCTGCTCAATATATCGGAGACTCTGGTCGCGACGGTAGCTTGTCCGAATTCGCCGCTGCTGTCGCCACACCCCATGTAATCAAAGCGCAAAACGTGATAACCGCAAGCCGCCAGCTCGCGCGCGAAATTGGTCATGATGCAATGGGATATATTTTGCTCTTCCGCAAAAGCATGGCAAAAAACCAGGCTCATTCCATTTCCCTTTTGTTGCGGATAATGCAATATGCCAAACAAGGCATGGTTCTCATTATAAAAAAAAAGAGGCGTTTCAGCAGAGCCGGCGGCGATTTTTGCCATGGTTTTTTAGCAGTGCAATTTTCAAATCACCAGAATCAATGTACAACTTCCTTGGTTCAGTTAACGGCTAAACTATGCTCGCCGGCAACGCCAGGTAGTTTATGGCGCAAAAATGCGGCGACGCGATTGACCGTGTCGAGATTCTCCGGCCTGATTTCATTATCAGCCACGCTGACGCCGAATTCCTCTTCTAAAAACGCAATCAAGGCCAAAATTCCCGTGGAGTCGATGATGCCTTTGCCGCGCAGCGACTCATCATCTTTCAAGCCGGCGGCGTCGCCGAAAAGAAAATTTTCAACGATAAAAGCTCTTACCTTGTCATGGTCCGTCATTTTTTCATCTCACCGTTGCATGTTGTGAACAAATTTATGGCTGCTGGTCGTGTTGGGGTGATGACTCGTGATCGACTTTGAGCGGAGGCAGCCGCAGATACTCGGTCGTGCGTTGTTTTTGGTCGATGTCGTCAATCACCCTTTGCACCTGCTCCTTTTCCAGATTGAGGTTTTTTGCAATCTCGTCTGCCGCAACTCCACGCTCTTTGGCGTGCCAGATGGCATCCATGGTTGCAAACGGCAGACGGAAAAAGAATTCCTCCTGTGACACCTCTGCCGGGTAGGTGTCGGTGGTGGGAGTTCGCTGGGCGATTTCCTGTGGAATCGGCAAGACCCCCGCCAGTTGATAGATCTGAGTTTTATGCAAGTGGCCGATGGGCATCAGATCCGAGCCGCCATCACCATGTTTGACAAAGAAGCCCAGATCGTGCTCATTTTTATTGCCGGTGCCGGCCACGGCGTAATTTCGCAGCTCGGCATGATAATAAAGCATGGTCATGCGCAGGCGCTGTTTCATGTTGGATGCGGCAACGATCTGCAGATAATCGTCGATTTTCAACCGGCGCGAGCTGGCCTTGCCGCTTTCGTCACTCATGATGAGGCGGAAAACATTCAACGAGTTTTCCTGCAAGGGATTCGACTGCAGCGCGATCTTGAATTTGTCGCCTTGTCGATAGTCGGGAAAGACTCTTTTGACCGCTTCGTCACGGCGTTGGTAAGCGCCCATTCCGTCAAGTCCGGCCGAAATATCCTCAATAAGAAATTGAATCTCCAGACGTGCGGCCAGCGTTTGCGCCAACGACAAGCTTTCCGGGCTCGAATCACGCTCCGGCAGCGCCAGCCCGATTACGCGCTGCGCTCCCAGCGCCTGAACGCACAGCGCCGCGACCACGGCCGAATCGATCCCACCACTGATGCCGACCATGGCGCCGCGTCTCTTGAGCACAACGGTGATCTGCTGCCGAATCCAACCGGCAAGGTCCTCGGCGGTTTTTTGCGCATCAAAATCAACGAATTGTTCTGTTCCGATCACATTCTCACCTCGCTTCTACTGCCTTTGCTTTGAGTTGTTTTTTATCAATCTTGCCATTGGCGCTCTTGGGCAACTCGTCGACAAACTCTATAAACTTGGGCACACAAAAATTTTCCAAATGGCGCGTGCAATGTTGAATCACTTCCCTTTCAGTCAACTTGTGAGAGAGAGAGAAACCTTCACGAAAGCTTTGACAGCCTCGCCGAGCACGT
>JBOHQZ010000851.1:0-3326 GCA_050732275.1 bacterium | reverse complement strand
GGTCTGGGAACGGCAGGTCCCGGCGCGCGAAGCCGTGCACACGCAAGACGCGCCCTACGGCCTGCAAGTGGCTGGCGATTGCCGCCACCTCGAGGAAAACCCGTCGGAGCTGCAGGTCATGATGGCTGCGATGGAGTTCATCGTTCAGGAGCGCCCGTTCGCGCAAACTGCCGAAGAGCTGAACCGCCGGGGCTTCCGGATGCGCGACGGCTCGCTGTGGAACGCGACCAGCGTCTTCGGACTGCTTCCGCGCCTGATCGAAGCCGGACCGCGCATTCTGGCGAGCGAAGAATGGGTGTCGCGCCGGCACCGCATTTTTGATGCCCAACAGAGCGCGGCCCACGCAAAGCAGTGAGCCGCGCCTGCTACTGAATCGATTCCACCAATTTCACCGCGTCGGTTATTTGCCTCTCTGTAAAGGGCTGGGGATCTAAACACGACGCCGTTACTGTTTGCGTATGCCAATGACCACTCCCCAACCCGACTTTCGCAATTCGACGCATTTGGAGCCGAGAAGTCCTTTGTTTTCAGCAGAGGCAGCCCGTAGGTCTCCACTACATTTTGAGTTGGGAAAAAGGAACCGACGAGGCGGGAGTCGTGATCCGGGGAGGTGGTTGCGGTGGCAGGACGAGGTGGAGCTGATGGAGCACAAGCGCCTCCTCCGGGGTCGGCTCGGTGTAGCGCGGCATGACCAGGCGCCGGCCATCGGTGGTGGGCAAAGAGACATCCAGCATTTGAATCGCAGCGAGTTTTTCCAGTACCGCGCGGGGCGTCAAACCGGGAGCGTGCACCTGCAGCCGATGCTTCAGCGTCACCGTCAGACAGTAGGCCAAGAACGCAACCAGGATGTGCGCCTCCACCCGATGCTCCAATTGATGGTAGATCGGTCGAATCCCAAGGTCGCTCTTCAGACATTTGAACGCCGCTTCGATTTGTGTCAACTGCATATACCGGTCCCACAACAGAGCGGGATCTTCGGCCACCAAGTTGGTGCGCAGCAGATAGTGGCCATCACGCAGTTCCGCCTCTTTCAGCTTCGCCTTGTCCAGTTGAAACGTGAACGTCTCCCGCGTCACCTCTTCACCGGCCTTGGGTAGGTTGATCTTCACGAATCCGAAAGCCCGGCCCACATCCGTTTTGGCCGCGCCCACCCGCATCAGCAACTGATCGCGCTTCGGGCAACTCCGCCGCATCGCACGCAACTTCCGCAACAGCCGCGCCAGTTTCTTCCGCCGCATCGCCATCTCTTTGGCCTGCCGCCCTTCACTTTTCGCCAGTACGTACAACTCGCCGTCTTTGGCAAACAGCTTCACTTCCACCGACTCGCGCACTTTCTGCCACGGCAACTCCAGCCACTTCTTCTCATACTGCTTGACCTTCGCGCGCGACGTTCCCACCAGATAGAACGTCTCTTGCCGCGACGTCCGCATCTCTTCCAGCACGGCCTCGGTCGGGATTCCTCGATCCATCAGCCACACCCGCCGCGCCTTGCCGTACATGCTTTCGATCTTGTCTAGAAAGCCCCTCAATGTCGTCTTATCCGATGTGTTGCCGGCCATCACTTCGTATGCCAGCGGAAGCCCTCCCGGCGTCATCACCAGCGCGATCACCACTTGCTTGCAGTCGGGCCGCCCGTCGCGACTGTAGCCGTAGCGCGCCTTGGGATTCTGCTCGGCTTCCCCTTCCACGTACGTGCTCGTCAGGTCGTACAGCAGCAGATCGAATTCCGCATCGAATAGATCTTGCCACCGTTGCTGTAGATGCACGAACAACTCTGGCTTATGTTCCAACACTCGGTCCAGGCATCGGTACAGCCGGTCTTTTTCCGCGACCGCAAAATCCTGCCCCAGCAAGACGTCCATCGCGCTCTGGTCGAACCAATGCCGATGCACGCGGAACTCGCTGCCCGGATCAATCAACCGGTTCACCACCAGCAGCTCGAGCACCTGTGCCCAGGCTACGCTTTCCCGTCCCTGCGGCAGCTTCTCCGCCCAGAACCGATCCAGTTGTAACTGCCGCCACAGTTCGCATCCCAACCAACAGTTGCCGTATGGTCGTGCCCGCTGGAGCTTCATCTCGCTGAGCTTCACTTGCACGCTGTCGATCGCGTCGGCGGGAACCGGCCGGTCTTCCGGAAACAGACTCAGCGGCGTGAGCCGGTGCTGCTCTTCATCGAACACGTACAAAGTTTTGCGCCATGCCGCTTGCTGACTGTCGTTGATTTCGCCAAGGTACAACACTTGCCTCTGCGCCACTTTTCCCGATCCCAGACGCCGACTTTCCACCACCGTGTAGTAGCGGTGTTCCTTCCCATCCTTGATCCGCTTGTTGCTGCGCAGAAACATGCTCCATTGCAGAATGCCAGAATCTGCGGTGGCTGAATAGGGGGTAGGTCTCCACTACAAGCGTCTTGGAAAATGTTTTATTGACAGGCAAGGGCTTACCTCGGCGAGACACCCGTTTTTGCCGGAAAACTCATCGCAACTGCGAAGGTTGGGTTAACCGGTTGGACCGTGCAATATGCAGCGGCGACCGGATCTTCGTGGGCCAGGACGATTCTTTCGGGTTCGATCGCGCCGGGCCAATATTATTTGATCGAGGAAGCGAGAGGGAACGGCGGAATCACGGCGCTCCCGTCGCCGGATGCTGTCGGATCTATCGCTATGAGCGCGACCGCTGGGAAGGTGGCGCTGTCGCGGACGTCCACATTGCTCACCGGCACTGCCCCGACCGGCGGGGATGTCGTGGACTTCGTCGGGTTCGGCTCTGCAAACGCCGCCCTCGGTCAACCGACTGCCGAATTGAGCAACGCAACGGCAGCGATCCGACGTGAGCGTGGCTGCGCTGACACGCGTAACAACTCGGCTGATTTCTTGACCGGCCCACCTACGCCGCGCAATTTGTCATCGCCTCGAACTCCGTGCTTTGCCGACGCTCCCAAGGTGACTTCCGTTCTCAATGCGGCCAGTCTTTTACCCGGCGCCGTCGCTCCCGGCATGGTCGTCACGATTCGCGGTGAGGGCCTCGGACCCGAGGAGACGGTCGAGGGACAGCGAAATGTCCGGCGTCAACTATTTCTTCTCCTTGACGACAACTATTTCTCCCGGTCAACGACAATTACTTCTTGACTCTTTAGGCGGCGCGAAGCGCTCGCCGCCGGGCGGAGGGCGAAGCCCGCCCGCGGCCCTGTTTTTTCGTTTGAGAGAGAGGGGATTCGTGGCGGTGGGAAAGTGGGAAACCTGCTTTTGGTTTTCCACTTTTCCATCCGCCTTCGTCGCCGGAGCTGTGGAAATGTGGGAATCTCGCCCGCTGTTGGCGAGATTTCC
>JBOHQZ010000850.1:0-3338 GCA_050732275.1 bacterium | reverse complement strand
GCTCTCTGGATGCAGCTTCGAATGGTTACATGCCAAGTCCACGATTTCTCAAAACAAAAAATCTCATGTTTTCATCGAAGTCTATCCGCATCCGGCGATTATCGAGCTTCTCGGTCTCGACGAGCGACTCAAATACAAAGTCAGTAAGCTGCAAAAGTATTGGCCGGATCTCGAAAGCGATAAACGCCGGGCAGCCGTCGCCCAAAATCTGGCGCGACTTCGCACGGGACTCGATAAACGCATCGCCGGCGTTGCGAACTGGTTTCCCTCCGCCAAATCGTTTATTAAAAGCGGGCCGGCTTCTCGCTCGAAAGGCTACGAAGATGCGCTTGATGCCATCGTCTGCGCTTGGATCGGCTGTGAGTTTCTAGCTGGGCGCTGTGTGGCTTATGGCGATGAGAAGTCGGCAATCTGGCTGCCAAGGTCGATGGTTGGAGGTTAGTAAATCTCATCTTAAAATCCCCAACGAATGAATTAAGACCAATCGATAAAACATCCGTTGGTCTTGATTCATCCGTTGGAGAGTTTTTGAACTGTTTTTTGACTTCATCGCGTTGCTTTATGAAAGCTCTCACCAATCTTCAAAAACAAATCGTCACTTGCACGCAATGCCCACGGCTCGTGGCGTGGCGTGAACAAATGGCGCGGGAAAAAGTGAAACGTTTTGCTGAAGACAAATATTGGGGCAAGCCGATCCCAAGCTTTGGCGATCCCCAAGCTCGGCTGCTGATTGTCGGCTTGGCGCCGGCGGCGCACGGCGGCAATCGCACCGGCCGCATGTTTACCGGCGACCGCAGCGGCGATTGGCTCTTTCGTGCTTTGCACAAAGCGGGGTTCGCCAATCAACCAACTTCTTTGCATCGAGACGACGGTTTAAAACTGATGGATTGCTACATTACGGCAACGCTGCGCTGCGCGCCGCCACAGAATAAACCGGCGCCGGAAGAAATCGCCAACTGCCGGCCATATTTGCTGAGAGAAATTGAATTGCTCAAAAATGTGCGGGTGATTCTCGGGCTGGGCAAGATCGGTTTTGATAACGCGTTATCGGCCTTCGCCGAAGTTTATGGCTTGGGCTTGTCGCCGCGGCCAAAATTTGGCCACGGGGCGGAATATAAGCTCGATTCAAAGTTGACTTTGATGGGGACTTTTCATCCAAGCCAACAAAACACATTTACAGGCAAATTGACGGAAGCCATGTTTGATCGAATTTTTCGCCGGGTGCGGGAGTTGCTTCTCTAATTTGGGAAGCCCGGACAGTGTTAAGCAAATGATAAACAAAAAGATTGACTTTTTCTCATAATCTGTTAACTTCAACATTAAGGAACACGATCGAACGAAACAAGAGTTTTTAAGATAAACAAAAAGCTCAATACAGTCTCGAGTGTTTTTATAAATCTCAGTGAGCCGGTCACTGAAATGGTTATGCTAATCAAAAATAAGACAGAAACCCAAACTACGGTTTCTCTCTTTCGTAAAATGTCAGTTGTTGAAGCAGAAAAGACGCTTGCAGCTTCATCTGTACAACCAGCAATAAAGGGTACGCATCCGGTAAAACACTTCTCAACTTCTTTAGAAAAAACTCGAGCGTTTCACAACAAAGCTGTCCTTGGAACCGAGACAATTATTGAGTTTCAACTTTATGGTTCTATATTCGAAGAACTGATCAAAAATGCGGTGCCACAAAAAGGCGCATCGAGATTTCTGGACAAAGTTCAAATTAGTATAGAAGGATTGACCGCCGAAGAAATTGCCGCTGGTCACGTCAATGTGGGTATTCCACCAGGATTGTTAGAAGCTTTCAACAAAGCGATTTTATCTGTCAAGGAGGTGAAATAATCATGCGGAAACAATATAGTCGAGATGACGTTTATTCATGCCTCATCCAATCTTTGCATTCTTCCAGGGCTGCCGAGGATTTTTTTCGTAAACATCTTGGCGACGATCAATTGCTTTCAACTTTAATAGAAATGGCTCTCGAGAATGAAAGTGATGATGCACGGATGGAAGCAGCGTTTTGGATTTCACAATTTGCGGCTGACTTGTTGGAGCCTTTTAAGGAAAAACTTGAGCAATTATCGCAGGATGATTGGGAAAGCGTTGCCAGCCATGCGCGAACGGCTTTGGACAAGATATCCAGTATTAAAACGTATGTAACCGCTGCGTAAAATTTCGGTTTACTTGTTCTTGCTATTTACTTCCCCATCCTCCTCCGCCGGGCGTACAGATAATAAACTCATCTCCGGCTTTTGCATGAAATGACGAATTGCCGTCCACTGGCAATTGCGTGCCATCAGTTAAAAACCGAATATTCTCCCCCACTTCTCCCGCCTCGCCGCCGGCTAGCCCGAACGGCGCGATTCGCCGTCGCTGTGAGAGAATCGAAACGTTGAGGTCTTTGAGAAATTTGAAATGCCGGATCACGCCGTCGCCCCCGCGCCAGCGGCCGTCGCCGCCGGAATTGGGCCGAATCGAAAATTGCAAGAGGCGAACCGGATGGCGCGTCTCTAAAATTTCCGGATCGGTAATGCGCGTGTTGGTCATGTGCGTGTGTACCGCGCTCGCACCGTGATAATTCTCTGCAGCGCCAACGCCGCCACAAATCGTTTCATAGTAGCCAAACGTCTCATCGCCAAAAGTCAAATTGTTCATCGTTCCTTGACTCGCAGCAGCGACACCGAGCGCGCCCAATAACACATCGACGACGCGTTGCGAAGTTTCGACATTGCCACCGACCACGGCGCGGCCGGATGTAGGATTAAGAATGCAGCGCTCGGGAATTATAATTTGCAACGGCGCGAGACAGCCGTCATTAAGCGGAATGCGCTCGGCAACGAGACAGCGGAAAACATACAGCACCGCAGCGCGAACCACTGCCGGCGGCGCATTAAGATTGAATTCACTCTCTTTTCCTGTGCCGGTGAAATCGATGATGGCATTTTCTCCCGAAATTGTGATCTTCACCATGATGGGTGTGCCGTCGTCCATCGCATCAGTGAAATGATAGCGCCCAGCCGGAATGCAGTGCAAGGCTTCGCGGACTTGCCGCGCCGCGTTATCGCGGACATGGCGCATGTACGCCATCACTGTTTCCAAACCATAATGCACCACCAGTTCTTTCAATAATCGCACACCGATGTGATTTGAGGCCATTTGTGCCTGCAAATCGGCGCGATTGTCGGCGAGGTTGCGGGTGGGAAATTTCCCTGTGGTAAAAAGCTCGGCAAAAAGCTTTTCGTTAAATTTACCGCGCTCGACCAATTTCACATTATCCAGCAAAACGCCTTCTTCATCGAGTCGGGTTGAAAACGGCGGCATGGAGCCGGGCGTGATGCCGC
>JBOHQZ010000849.1:0-3340 GCA_050732275.1 bacterium | reverse complement strand
AGCAAAATCTTACCGATGAGCATGGATTTTTTCGCGCCGGAAGACTTGCCGTTCATTCAGCAGCAGATTGCGCTCCGCGAACGCGAAGGACACGTTCGTTTTGAGTATTATCTGCTGGGCAAGAAAAACGTAAAAGTGCCGGCGATCATCAGCAGCCGCACTTTTCACGGCCCGGACCAGCGCCAGTTCGTTATCGTCACCTGTGCGGACATCCGCGAGCAAAAGCTGTCGGAGGCCAGATTGCGCGAGGCCAAGGATGCCGCAGTCGCTGCAAACCATGCCAAAAGCGAATTGCTGGCAGAGCTGAAAACAAGGCATGATGAGCTTGAAGCCACATTGCAACAACTCAAGATCACTCAGAAAAAGTTAGAAGCAGAAAATGCCCGCAAAGCCCGCGAAACGGAAAAAGTCATTCTCAAAGCCGTGCCCTTGGGAAGTTTTCCTGATTTCGAATACCAGCAAAAAATTTTGAAATTGCGCTCCGGTGACACCGTGCTCTTTGTGAGTGACGGTCTGCAAGAAACATTCAACACGCAAGCAGAGATGTTGGGGGAAGGTCGAGTGATCAAATTATTTACAGAAATAGCCCATAAGCGCCCTGAGAAGATCGTCGCGCATTTAAGCAGGGCGGCAAAGTCATGGGCAAACGGACGAACGCAGCATGATGATATGACGATTCTGGCCATGAAGATGAGGTAACTTGCTCGACTGGGCGTTATCGCTAGCGGAAGTCGAGCAAAAATGGAACGACTCAACACCCTTGCCGTGGGAGCAGGAAGTCGCGCGGTTTTTCGAGGCACTGAAGAAATTCGATGACTACCTCGCCTCCGACGCGCCTCTCGGCCGTCCCTGCGAAAAAATATTTAATGAAACCGGCAAAATTATCTTTAAACGGTGATGCCATGCTTCGAACCCCACTCTGCGATCTATTGGGCATCGAGCTGCCGATCATCCAGGCCCCGATTGGCAGCGCAACCTGCCCCGAGCTGGTCGCTGCCGTCTCGAATAGCGGCGGGTTGGGAATGCTCTCGGTAACGTGGCGCCAGCCTGAAGAGATACGCGCTTTGCTAAATCAAACGCGCGCGCTGACGCCAAAGCCTTTTGGCATCAATCTGGTTTTGGACACGGATGTACATGACAAACTTGAAATCTGCTTGGATGAGGGCGTGAAAATCGTCTCGTTGTTTTGGGGAGCGCCACACCGCTATCTTGAGATCGTGCATCAAGCCGGTGCCATCGTGATGCATTCCGTCGGCAGTGTATCCGAAGCGAAGGAAGCAGCGGCGGCGGGCGCTGAGGTGATCGTTGCGCAAGGTTGGGAGGCCGGAGGCCATGTTCGCGGCACCGTGAGTACATTGACACTCGTGCCGGCAGTGGTGGATGCGGTCGTTCCGTTGCCCGTTGTTGCAGCGGGTGGAATTGCTGATGGCCGCGGCATCGCCGCGGTGCTGGCTCTTGGCGCGTCCGGCGCCTGGATCGGTACACGTTTCGTCGCTTCTAACGAGGCGTTGGCACATCATACATATAAGCAGAAGCTTCTCGCCGCGGGCGTTGCGGATACCATCTATTCTACACTTTTCGACGTTGGTTGGGAAAATGCGCCGCATCGCTTTTTGAGAAACAGCACTTATGATTCATGGGAGCAAGCAGGTTGCCCACCGAGCGGCAAACGCCCGAACGAGGGTGAAGTCATCGCGCACAAAGCCGATGGAACAGCGGTACCGTGTTACAGCAGCAGTATGCCGCTTGAAACGATGGAAGGTAACGTAGAAGCGTTGGTTCACTACGCCGGCCAAAGCGCTGGTTTGGTGAAAGACATCAAGCCGGCCGCGGAAATTGTGCAACAACTTAAACGGGAAACCGAACAAGTTTTTGCGAAGTGGATAAATTCGGATAAAAGTTAAGAAATGGCGATTAAATAAGCTGTATTTTATAAAATTAGGAAGAAGAATTTATCTGCTCAATCCGATTGATCCGCTTACCAAGAAAAATGTAAGCGGATTGAGCAGATTAAGCGAATGAAACCCTCTTTGGCAGCGCCTGCAGGCTACATTACCCCCTCTTACACCCCCTTCTTACTTTTGTTCAGTTTTGAAACAGCTTGTCCAAAATATAAACAAGTATAGGACGGCATGTAACATTTTTGTTGCATATTAAGTGATGAAAAACCGTTCATTGGTGCTTGCCAACCGGCGTTCACCCCACTGGCATATCCTTTGCTTTTTCACGAAGTGGTTTTTTTGTCTTGTTTGTACGCAAACTGAGTTTCGAGTGTAAAGAGATTTTTGGATAAACTTCAAGCTCAGGACGAGATTCTTCCTGCCCTGTTGACTTCTTTGCTTGGTGCGCTTTGAGGGTGGACCAATCTCTCGTGATCTTGCTTCAATGGGCCATTTTAAACGGAGTGTCAAAACGTGAAAGCGAAAAGTTTTTTCCGGTTGAGCTTTGGGCTGTGTCTCGCATTTGCAGCAGGCTTGGTGCTGCCCTCAAAAGCCTCGGCGCAGGTTCACCTCATGCCGCTCGGCAATTCGATCACCGATGGCGACGGTTCCACCAATGGCGGCGGCTACCGTTATTTTCTGTATAACAAGCTGCAGGACGCCAACATCGCGTTTGATTTCGTCGGCGCGCTCGCCGGTGGCAGCGGCTTTCCGGACAATGACCACGAGGGGCACGGCGGCTTTCGCGCCGACCAGCTTGCGGTGCAAACCTATCTCACCAACAACCCGCCGCAAGTGGTCTTGCTCGAGATCGGCACCAACGACGTTTCAGCCAACGAAAGCGCCACCCAAATTCGGGGTGATATCGAAGCCGTCATCGATCAAATTCACAGCTTCGATGCGAATATTGAAATTTATCTCGGCACCGTTATTCCCCGCAAAGACGGCAACACCAAACAGGCGGTGACCGACAATCTCAATGCGTTGCTGCCGAGCCTGGTCAGCGCCAAATCCACGGCGGGATACAGAATTTATCTGGTGGATCATGCGGCACGTTTCAAAGCTGATCCGAATTGGCAGACGAATTTGATGAGCGACGATTTGCACCCGAACGACACCGGCTATGATTTGATGGCGCAGGAATGGTTCGCGGAGTATGTGAAAAACTCCGGCGCGCCGGTCACACAATTCTCGGACAATTTTGATTCTGGCGGATTGAGCGGCGCTTGGGTGGCGAATCCCGCGTTTCAGGTGCAGAGCGGGCAATTGGTGAACACTTCCTCTGTCGATGCTTTCGATAATTTCATCGCCGTGCCGAGCGTGATCAATAACGCCAACGTCGTGGAATTTAAATACGGCAGCCAATCGGATTTCACCGGCCGTGCTTACACCGGCGCGGC
>JBOHQZ010000848.1:0-3341 GCA_050732275.1 bacterium | reverse complement strand
GGTGCAAGGCATGCTTATTCACCGGCGCGGTAACGATGGCATGCACTTTTTTTTCTAGCGCCAGCGTAATCGCGCGCCTCAACGCGGCGCCGGCAATTTTGCCGGCCTGAGATGACAGCGCACCGATTTGAACCGGCGCCGGTTCGCCGCTCTCATCAAATACAACCACCGGCGCGTCCGCGGGCCACGCCTCCCAATTGGAAATTTTCGGGAGGGGCATGGACAAGCGCAAATGGTTTTGCCAAAATTCCATCGCTGCGGCCGGCCCGATGATCGCCGCTCTGAAATCTTTCGGTGAAGTAAAAATTTGGGCCAGCGCCTTCAGTGTCACTTCCGGGCCGATGCCGTTCATATCGCCGATGGTGATGGCGATAGTTTTGGTCTGATGGTCACTCATGCGAATCTCTTGCAGCAACACAGATGTTACAATATAGCGGGCGGGCCGTGAAAATGCAAGAGATTTGCTGAAGGAAAACGCGGATAAAATTCGTTGACTTTTACCAAGCGATGGGCTAATTTAAAAGTAACACAAATTAAAACATAAAATGGAGACTACTCTCATGACAACGGCCTTAAAAAATTTGCCGAGCCGCGAGCAGCGCGAGGAATTGAGCAAGCACGCACGCGCCTTCTATGAGCCTTTGCGTGAAAAGCTCGAAAAAGAGCATTGGGGAGAGTATGTCACGATTCATCCGGGAAATGGGGATTATGCCGTTTCGCCCAATCATTGGGAGGCCGTAAAAGCAATGCACGCCAAGTATCCCGAGGTTTTGTTTTATACGATAAGAATTGGCTATCGGGCCGTTGTTCATTTTGGCGGCCGCGGCGCATCTGATGGGCGGCGCCCGAAGGGGGCAGCATGATCACCGGGAAGATTGAGGATGGTCTATATCCAAGAATCGCTTTGGAAATTATAGGCACAAAAGGTTCAACAACGCTAACCACTCTTGTCGATACCGGCTTCGATTGGGATGTCGGCTTGCATTACGATTTTGCTGATCGGCTTGGGCTGGAAGTTTATGATTTTGCCCAATTTGATTATGCAGATGGCCGCAGCGATGAAGATTTGCTTTGTCACGCCAAAGTCAAATGGCACGGCCAATGGCAGGAAATCGATGTTGCTCTTTCTGCCGATGATGAGCCAGCCCTCGGCACCCGTCTGCTGCAAGGCTGCATTATGAACATGGACTTTATTCAAAATACATTAACCATTGATAAGCCAACATAATAAACATGGCCTTCATCTCTTACATCCCTGAATTCGAAGCCTCGGACGAGCTGCGCCAGCTTTATGATCGCTATCGCGAGCCGCGGGGTGGTGTGGACAACATTATACGTATTCACAGCCACAATCCCAAGTCGATGGCGGGACATTACGAGCTTTATCGCCACTTGATGCGCGGGCCCTCACCGCTAACACGCATCCAGCGCGAGATGATCGCCGTGGTGGTTTCGGCGACCAATCACTGCCATTATTGAATACGCCATCACGGAGCGGGACTCCACCAGTTAACCAAAGACGACAAGCTCGTTGCTTCGCTGACTGCCGATTATCGACAGGCAGAAATCTCTGCGGTTGATCGCGCCATGCTCGATTACGCCACGAAGCTGACACGTGAGCCGGCGGCTATTGCGCAAGCCGATATTGAAGTCCTACGGCGCGCCGGGTTTTCCGACGCCGCCATTCTTGACATTTGCCAGGTGACGGCGTATTATGCGTTCGTTAACCGCCTCGCCGACGGCCTCGGCGTGGAATTGGAAGAGTACTGGAATGAACAGCCGTAAAGAAATCATAAAAATGTTTACACCCGATGGCGATAAAAATCCATTGGTCGTGTTTTTATCCGGAGGAAAATTTTTTCCTAAATGATTCCTCTTCCCGCCCAACTTGCCATTCTTTTCGTTGCCGGTGCAATTTCCGGTTTCATCAATATTCTCGCCGGCGGCGGCTCGCTTTTGACCTTGCCTATTTTAATTTTTCTCGGCCTGCCGGCGGCCACGGCGAACGGCACGAACCGCATTTCCATACTGATTCAGAGCCTGGCCGGCGTGGCGGGATTTCACCAGCTCAATGTTTTTCCCTGGCGCGCCGGCTTGCTTGCCGCCATTCCGGCCCTTATCGGCGCGATCATCGGCGCCAACCTGGCCATCGATATTTCCGATACCCTTTTCAAACAAATTCTCGCCGGCCTCATGATCGCCATGCTCGTTTTGATCATCTTCGATCCGAACCGGCGCCTACGAGAAAATCGCCGGCCCATCACCGGCATGCGGCGCCTTTGGTTTGCGCTCGGATTTTTCGGCGTGGGATTGTTCGGCGGCTTCATTCAAGCCGGCGTCGGTTTCCTGATCATCACCCTCATGCTGCTCGCCGGGTTCGATCTGGTGGCAACGAACGCCGTCAAGGTTTTAGTGACCACGATCTTCACCATTGCGGCGTTGGCCGTTTTTGTTTTGTACGGTGAAGTAGATTATCTTTTAGGTACGAGTTTAGGCCTCGGCAGCGCCGCCGGCGCCTGGCTGGGTACCCGCTTCGCGGTGAGAAAAGGGCACGTCTGGATTCGCGCTTTTGTCATCGTTATGGTGCTCATTTTTTCAGCCAAGCTTTTGGTGGATTCTTTGCTTTCAAAATAACGTAATCACCTCGATATGAAAAAATATCTGGTCGTTGTGCTCGCCTGCCTAATCCTCGGGCTGGCGCCCTTCTCTCCCGAGCTCCACCTCGTCGGAAAACTTCGTTGGATTCTCGGCGGCGCCAAGGACATGGCGGCGATCGATTGGTGGGACGCGCTTCAACATGGAGCGCCCTGGCTGGTTCTAATTTATTTCATCGTGCGAGATCTTCTCGCCAAGCGCAAAGTGCGCGGCGCCTAGCGGCCCGCTTCCGCGCTATGCTCCGCTCTATGTGCTACGTGCTTCCCCTCTTGCTTTTCCTGCAAAAATTCCGCATATTAATTTAGTGCTGCCATGAAATGTCAAGAATGAATTCGAGGTGGAGATAGCTATGGCACAAGATGATTCGTATCATCCCGAAGCTTGGCTGCATTTTGTCGATGCCGAGCCGGGCATAGCGGATGATCGGGCAGGAAATTCATTTCTCATCGAAGAACGCGAGCAAGAAGCGCTCGATGCTTACTCGCGTCTCGTCGTTGCCGCCGTTGAAAAAGTGGGACCGGCCGTCGTTCAAGTTGAAGTAAAGCGCAGTGTGCGTGTACGCGGCCGCCAGCGTGAGGAAGCACAAGGCTCCGGCTCCGGCGTCATTTTTACGCCGGATGGTTTTTTGGTTACGAATAGCCATGTTGCGCACGGCGCTGATCGTATTCTGGTCACGCTCAGCGACG
>JBOHQZ010000847.1:0-3351 GCA_050732275.1 bacterium | reverse complement strand
CGCACAGGTCTTTCTCGGCATCTGCTTTGGCCGGCTGATTGCGATGGATTCGCCGCGCGCGCGCGAGCAAGGCGCGTTCAATTGGCAAGAGACGCTGTGGCACGAGATCGCGCACGTTTTTCACCTTGAGCTTACCGCCAATCGCATCCCGCGCTGGCTGGCCGAAGGCATCGCCGTTTACGAAGCGGCGAATGCCCGCAGCGAATGGGATATGAATATGGAAGTGATCATGGTGCGCGCTCTGCGCGGCGGGCAACTGCTGCCGCTGCGCGAACTGGACGAAGGCTTTACCCGCCGTCCGGAGTTGATTTCGCTCGCTTATTATCAGGCTTCGCAAATCATCGCGTTCATCGAGCGCCGTTATGGCTTCGGCAAAGTTTTGGCGCTCTTTCCGCACTTTCGCCAGGGCAAGAGCACCGAGCAAGCCATCACCGCGGTGTTCGGCCAATCCGTCGATGAATTTGACAAAGCCTTTCAGACGTTCCTGCGCGAAAAATTTCATCCCAGCCAGGTGAAAGTGGAATGGCCGTATGAAAATTCGGACCCCGGTCATGGCCCGCCGCGGGAAACAGACGCTTTGCGCCGCCAGGCCGAAAAAGAGCCGCAGAGTTTTTTTGCCAATCTTTTTTACGGCGCGCGGCTCGCAGAAATCGGCAATCACGCCGAAGCGGAAGTATATCTCAAAAAGGCAAAAGCGCTGTTGCCGGAATTTGTCGAGCCGAACAATCCGTATGTTTTGTTGGCAAACCTTTATTGGAAACAAAATCGCCGGCGCGAGGCCGTTGCCGAGTTGGAATACGTGACCGCAAAAAATGGCAAGAGCTTTCAAGAAGCCGTGCGTCTGAGCGAGTGGCAACTGGCGCTCGGAGACACCGCCGCCGCGGCGCGGGCGGTCGAACGCGCGCTGAATATTTTTCCTTATAATTTCGAGTTGCAACGCCAATATGGCCGCTTGTTGCTGGCACGCCGGCAACCGCAGCGGGCGGTGCAAACGTTTCGTACCGTGCTGGCGATGAATCCGGTGGATCGGGCCGAAGCTTACTGCTGGCTCGCGCAAGCCTATTTGGTTTGGGGGCAGCGGCAGCAGGCGAAAAAGCACGCGCTGCTGGCCCTGGAAATCGCGCCGAATTTCGAGCGCGCGCAGGAGATTTTGCTGCAGGCAGTGGAGTGATGTATTTTTGTTGAACACGGATGACGCGGATAACACGGATTTTCGCGGATCGAAATAGCATATTTTCATTCTAAACGCAATGTCATTCTGCAAGAATCTTTTTTTCATCTGGCAATGTGGGCTGCTGGCATTAGGCGGAATTGGTTTTGCGCAAGATTCGCCACCAGCGCCGATGACCAACGGCACGCCGCCGCCGGCACAGGCCTTCACATTCGTGCGGATACAGTGGGAATCCGGGCGCCTCGGGTACGGTTTTTCCGGCCGCGGCAACGGGCCGTTGTGGGCGCACGATTATCCGACCGCCGAGCAGAATTTTTACACCGCGCTGACCGCGCTGACTTCGCTGCCGCTGACGCACGACAACAAAATTCTCACGCTTGAAGACGACGAGATTTTCGATTTTCCTTTTTTATATATTTGCGAAGTGGGCTATTGGTCCATCAACGAAAAAGAGACGACGAAGCTGGCCGAATACCTGGCGCGTGGCGGTTTTTTGCTCGTTGATGATTTTCGCGGCGGGTACGAATGGAGCAATTTTCTCGATCAAATCAAGCGCGTCACGCCGCAAGCTCCCAAGCTGCTGAATTTGGATCACCCCATCTTTCATTGCTTCTTCGATTTTGAACGGCTCGGCGACCATGCGCCGTACGGAAGATTTACCCCGCAATATTACGCCATTTATGACGATGACGGCCGTATGGTGGCCATCATCAATCGCGACAACGACATCGGCGACGGCTGGGAATGGCCGGAGACCGATGAAGTATTCTCAGCCGAAGCGTTTAAGCTGGGCATTAATTATCTTATTTACGCCATGACGCATTAGCATCCAAAGAGTCAAGGCTTTGCAGGAGATGAAAAAACTCCAACGGATGAATTAAGGCCAACGGATGCTCATAGCCGCAGGCTTTTATCAGTTGATCTTAATTCATTCGTTGGGGATACGTCTTTACGGTGATTTTAATCTAAAGTTCTAATGAAGAAAAAAAACTTGGCAATTGGACTGCTCGCGCTGGCCTTTTGGTCCGCCGATGTCGAGACGGCATTGCCGCAAACCACGAACGGCGCGACGGTACAAACGGATATTTTCACCTTCGTGCGGATCAAGTACAATTCCGGCCGGCAGGGTTACGGCTTTCGCATGCGCTTCAACACCAATAGCTGGGAAGTGGATTATCCGTCCGCCGAAGAAAATTTTCTCCGCGGCTTGCGAACGATCACGCAATTGCCGGTGGATGATCAAGCGATCGCCATACCGTTCACCGATCCGGAGATTTTTGCGTATCCTTTTGCCTACATGCTCGAAGTCGGCTATTTGGATCTTTCACAAGCCGAGGCCGATACCTTGCGTGAATGGTGCCTGCGCGGCGGCTTTTTGATGATCGACGATTTTCACGGCACTGCCGAATGGGAGAATTTTATCCGCGAGTTCAGCAAGGTTTTCCCGGACCGCATGCCGGTGGAGCTGCCAAGCAATCACCCGATTTTTCATTGCTATCACGACTTTGCGGCCTACCCGCGCGTACCCGGGCTTGGGCCACTTTCCGTCGGCCGGCTTCACGAACGCGACGGCTACAATCCGGAGTGCTGGGGAATTTTCGACGACAACAACCGGTTGATGGTGTTGATCAACCACAACGTCGATCTCGGCGATAGCTGGGAGCACGCGGCCGATCCGCGCTATCCGCCGTTCTATTCAAAGCTGGGATATATGCTGGGAATTAATTATATTGTGTATGCGCTGACGCACTGAAACGGCAAATAAAATCTCAACCCACTTCTACCGATTATGACAAACTTCGAACGTCCCGCACAACCTATTGACGACAACATGCTCACCGAGCGCTTGCAGCGCAGCCGTGACGCCATCATCACCGAGCTGCGCAAGATCATCATCGGCCAGGAAGACATTATCGAGCTGGTGATGATCGCGCTGTTCACCGGCGGCCATTGCCTGATCACCGGCGTGCCCGGCCTGGCGAAGACCCTGCTCATCCGCACGCTCGCCACCATTCTCGATCTCGATTTCAAGCGCATTCAATTTACACCCGACCTGATGCCGGCGGACATCACCGGCATCGACGTGATTGAAGAAGACCGCACCACCGGCCGGCGCGTGATGAAATTCATCAAAGGCCCGCTGTTCGCGAATGTGATTCTCGCCGACGAGATCAACCGCA